>NZ_JBFXHJ010000122.1:0-6613 GCF_050177135.1 Methanomethylovorans sp. | reverse complement strand
CCTTTCAAGAAGGTGTCACCTGATGAGCTCAAGACCAAACTGGCCATTTCAGAACAAAGACTGTCAGCCAGGGAGAAAGAACTGACCAAAAAGAAAAATAAAGCCCGTGATGACGCAAAGAATGCTCTTGCTGAAGGTAATGACAGGGAGTTCAGGGTGGCCTCAAGACGCTATTCTCTGGTGGACGGGCAGGTCAATACCATTGGCAGCATGGTGGAAATGGCACAGTCCATGACCGATGTGATAGAAATGCAGACAGGACTTAAGGAAGTCGTTGAGATCGGTCAGGACCTGGGCAAGTGGCAGAAACAATTAGGATTCGATACAAATAAACTTGAAAGTGCTATCACGAACATCCGTACCTCCATGGAGAAGGTCAACACCGCCACCAGTATGATGACCTCGTCTATGGATGTTGCGATGAGCGGGAATACTGAACTGAGCGAGATGCAGGATGCCCTGCGGTCTGAACTGCTTGCAGAACTTAGTGGTGAAAAGGCATCAGAGGACAAGCTTTCGAAGAAGATAGAGTCAGAGCTCTCTGAAAGCAAATAATAGATAATTTTTGCGGAATAGAGGTGCTAACTTGGCTGCATCAAGTTCCATGGCTGCAGAGGCGCGTGGGTATGCCAGAGTGGCAAAGGAGCTGGAAGGCTCCGGGGAGCTGGAAAGAGCGCGTACCTTGTATCTCAAGGCTGCCAAGCTGTACAATGAAGCGTCTAAAACAGCTACAGACGCCACAGACAGAAACATCCAGCGGGATCTGGCGGAACATCTGCTGGAAAGAGCACAGTCCATAAGGCAGACAGAGGTACAGTATTCCGGTCCGGAAGGCAGGAAAGGTAATGCTGATGAGAGTTCCCTCTCCAAAGAGGACCTTTTTCTAAAGCAGATTCCGGATGTGGGATTTGCTGACATCGGAGGCCTTGAGAACGTTAAGGAAGAGATCAGGAAGTCTATCATCTATCCCTTCACCCATAAGGAACTGTACAAGATGTATGGTCAGAAAGCAGGAGAAGGTATATTGCTATACGGTCCTCCTGGCTGTGGAAAGACCATGATGGCCAAGGCTGCGGCAAAGGAATGTGGTGCTGATTTCATAAGTGTAAAGACCAGCAGCATAGTAAGCAAATGGGTGGGGGCTTCGGAGAAGAACATAAAGCAGGTATTCGATACTGCAAGAAATGGTGAAAGGGCTATCATCTTTTTCGATGAGATAGATTCCATTGCCGTGCGCCGCAGTGAAAGCGAAGACTATGCAAAACGTATGGTGAATGAATTGCTGGCGCAGATGGATGGAGTCGATACTTCCCATGACGATCTGCTTGTGCTTGCTGCAACAAATGAACCATGGGCTATAGACCCGGCTCTCAGAAGGCCAGGACGCTTCAGCAAACTCGTGTTCATCCCGGAGCCTGATCTGGAAGCACGGATCGCCATTTTCGGCATACAGCTTAAGAAGCGGCCTATTGCAGAGGACGTGAATGTGCAGGAACTTGCACGCATCACAGGATCCTATTCCGGTGCGGACATCTCTGCGATCTGCAAAGAAGCTGCAGATATCCCGCTGGGTGAAGCACTAAGAGGAGGAGATCCACGTAAAATAAAGATGCAGGATTTCCGACAGGCGATAAAGCAGAGGAAACCTTCTATTATAAGCTGGTACATTTCGGCAAAAGACCAGGTCATGCGTACAGGAGAAACAGATGCTTTTGCGGATATACTCAAAAGAGAAGTAAATGCAGGCGAAGAATGAGCTTTAAAGACCATATTGGATCTATATGATAATGCATCAATGAAGTGAGTGCAGATATGACAGCAGTCGAGGATCCGTCTGAACTGCGGATGAGGAACCGGAAGATCGTCCAGGAACAGCTGGAACAGGCATATAATGTTGTAGATGGACTTATCAGGAAAAGTTATAGCAGGCATGACATGGAAACCACATCTCTTCTAAGAGACCTGCGAACAAATATCAATAACCTGCTTCCAGAGGTAAGATCATCCGGACTTGATACTTTCCACAGCAGAAAAGGTACGCTTGATGCTTTTTATGCTGCAGAGGACAGCTTTATTGCCAGTTCGGAAAACTTCCATCAAGCTGTGACAGCATCTATTGAAGTTGAAAAGGTTATAGATGTTTTCAAATTGCAGCAGCTGCTCACAGCACTGCAAAGGAATTTAAGGGAAAGGATACCTGTTTCTGATGATGTGGCAAGGGAATTCAATATAAGGACAGGTATTGGTGTTAGTGAGCCAGTTAAGGAAACTTCTCCTACTATAGAAGCTTTTGGGATCCGCAGGAAAACGGCAATAAATGCAGGAACCTCTTCTCCCGGACAAAGTATGGGAATGTCCGTGGGAAGCAGTTCATCCAATGTGATCATAGAGCCTGATGGCAGGGAACTCACTCCTCATCTGCTTGCTGATCTGTATAATTATTTTAACTTGCTGGAACAGAAGTATACAACCAACCATCCGGAAATATCAGCAACTGACGTGTACATCGGGGACAGGAAATGGGACTTTGAAAAGGGTGACAGATACCTGAAAGGAAACATTTACGACAGCCTTTTCAGCAGGACTATGATCTTTTACACTGTATTCAAACCCTATGATGATCTGAAACAGATAGCTGAATCTATACAAAAAGAGGCAGATAAAGTTCCATCCGGACAGTATCTGAGCCTTTGTGTAGTGGGTGTAGAGTGGCCAGAAGATATAATGAACTGGGCAGCATCTTTCTTCCATCTTAGGATGTCACTTTTCATTTATGATCTTGGAACGGGTGATCTTTGTTTTAACAAAGACCTTAAACTATCGAACCGGTTTGCTTTCTGGCACGATAGGGACCAGGAAATGTCCAGGTTATATGACCGACTGCTCATACTATTGCAGGAGTATGGCTCTATAAGTATTATTGAAGCTGCAAAGGAACTCGAACTGGAACAGAAGAGCGCTGCAGAATATATTAAAAAGCTTCTAAAGGCGGGTGTGCTCGTGGATGTGGGATTTGGAGAACACAAATATGCTCTTTCTGTATCAGAGCTGAAGAAGGTTGGACCAAAAGAATAAAATAAGTCTTTAAGCTTATATTTGTTTATAATCGGTCTTAGAACTTATATTTGTGTTCAAGGTGAACCATGAATGGAATCCGTACCTTTGCAGTGCTCACAGGGGACCTGGAAGGTTCTTCTCGTTTCAAGGGAAAGCTAAGGGATGAACTACTCAGCAGGATCAAAGATTGCTTCAGAACGGTTGAAAAACTCCTGCCCCCGGAAACTGTGGTATCCGGTTTTGAGATCTACAGAGGGGATAGCTTCCAGTGTGTGCTGGCTTGTGCAGAAGATAGCCTGCTTGCTGCCATTGCCCTGCGTTGCTGCCTGATCGCGGAAGAAGGCTTTGGCGACCGGCTGGATGCAAGAGTATCCATAGGCATAGGAAGTATAGATTTCCTTCCTGCTTCGGGCAGAGGTGCAGAGGGTGACGGGGAAGCTTTCAGGAATTCAGGGACAATGATAGAGAGCATGAAAAAACTGAAAAGTAAGACACGTATCACAACTCCCTGGCCTGCAGTCGATAAAGACCTTGAGGTGATGTGTGCTCTTTTTGATGCACTTTCTGAAAGATGGTCTCCTGAACAGGCTCAGGCTGTTCTTGGCAGGATGCATGGATGGACCCAGGAAACGATAGCAACAAGACATTCCATATCCCAGTCAGCGGTCAACCAGCGCCTGAAACTGGCAGGCGGGGCGGCTGTGGAAAAATACCTGGAATATTACAGGAACCTGCTAAAGGAAAAGATATCAGAAGGACAGGACATGACGGAGGAAAGGACTGAATGAACGGGGACTATATATTCCTCCTGATAAGATTGCTGCTTTCTCATCTTATCACAGATCTCCTGCTTCAGAAAGACCGGAACATAAAAGAAAGGAGGGAGAAGAAGTGGTCTTCCCGCTGGTTATACCTGTATGGCACCGTTGCAGGTCTGTCAGCTTATATTTTTGCGGCACAGTGGGATGAATGGTGGATATTGCCTGCTGTTGCTTTGGGCCATGTGGTAACAGATGGCATCAGATCTATGAAAAAAGATACTCTGCTCTGGTTTTCTCTGGGCCAGGCAGCTCATATAATGGTAATATTAACAGTGTGGTATATGCTTCTCCCTTCAGATACCTACGGGCAATTTTCTCACTGGATAGCAGATGTACATATATGGATCCTGATCACTGCATATTTTATGATACTGTTTCCTGCGGGATCATTCATAGGAAAAGCAACAGAGAGATGGAAGAAGGAAATAGAACCCTTAAATCACGAAGGGCTTGAGAAAGCTGGCCTGTGGATAGGAAGAATGGAACGATTTCTGATACTGACATTCATCCTTGATCATGAATATTCTCTTGTCGGACTGCTCATAGCCTCAAAGTCGCTATTAAGGTTCAATGCCGACAGAAAGGCCGGTGAATATATTCTGATAGGTACGCTGGCAAGCCTGACGATCTCTGTAGGAGTGGGGCTTATAGCTTTATGGCTTCTGAGAATAACGAGTTAAGTATCCTGAATTAAAAATGTGGTATCCGGAGAAAATGCCAAAATATAAAAATTGAATGATCCGTATTTTGGATCACTCTTCAGTTTTGCTGCCGCCAATGATCTCCTCTATGGATCTTTCACCGTACTCTACAACCTTGGTGTTGATCTGGACGATGTCAGGAGAGATCTCCTTGCCATGCATGGTCTTTCTGCGGCGCATTCCATCGGCCTTAGGCGAATAGCCCACGCCTGTGGCAACAAGGATCTTTTTCCTCTTTGGGCCCGGGAGGTCTGGCCTCATGACCATTCCGCTCTTGTCACTTCCTCCGGTGATCACCAGTTTATATCCGGAGAGACCCACTACGGATCCATCGATATCCTGCCCTATAATCTTTCCTATGAACTTGTTTGCCTCGGGCCCCTTAACATCGAACTGGTAACTCTTTGTCTTTGGGTCTGAAACAACTACTTTAAAATCTGCCAACTTTATTCCTCCAAATAGTTATAAACTCTTAAATTTGCATAGTATGATATTTGTATTCACTTTGCCCAGAATGGATTTTCCTTTCTTTTAATGTCCAGGAACGCGTCTAAAGCTTCCACTTCATCTGCAGAAAGGGAATCGCATATTTCATGCTCAAGGATCTTCGCATGCCTTTCAGGCACATTTACGTAAAGGATGTCTTCCTCTTTTATCTGGCGTCCGACCGTTGGCCCTTCAATGGCCATGGCTACTTCCATTCCTGTCCTTGCAGTGCCGATGTTTTCGCCCCTTAATTGCAAACCTTTGACCTTACCGATAACCACGCCATCAGAGTTCGTGATCTCTATATTCGTCCTTACGATACCAGATCTGATCTTTACTCCGACAACCGCAGGTTTACTCTGTCTGAAAATACAATCGCGCATGATCTGAAAGACCGCAGGCTTCACAATGGTTTCAGAAATGTTCTTTTCAGAGAGCTCTTTCTGCTCCTCGATCCATTCCTTATAGTCTTCAATTAGCCTGTAGATCACGTCATTCACGAATAGTTTGATGTTGGACAGCTGAGCTTTCTCTTTGGCGTCGGGCAATATCTTGACGTTGAATCCTACCAGGACCGAGTATTGAGGATCCTCAATTGCAGAGACCTCAACAATGTCACGGTGGGTTATATCGCCAACATCCGCTTTCCTTATGGCTATATCCTCTTTCTTAAGCTCATTGACAAGAGCTTCAAGGGAACCTATAGTATCGGCTTTGATGGTGATACCCATTATATCTGTATCAATGTGTACTGCATCAACTTCCTGTTTGATCTCTTTTACTATCTTATCGATGGTCTCAGCAGTTGCAACTCTCAGAGGAGTGCCTGCAAGGGCTCCATCAAGATTAGGGGCCGAGATCTTTATACCGGCAGCTGCAATTACTTTGTCGATCTGCTGGAACTTTTCTTCGGATTTTATCTCAGTCAATGGCCTGGGCTTCAGAATGGCCCGTACTTTGGTCTGGATAGGTTCACCAAGACTACCTAGAACGATCGTATCGCCTTTCTGGAGCATGCCGTCATAAAGGATCATGTCCACGGTGGTACCAAGTCCGCGCTCTTCCTTCACTTCAAGTACTGTTCCGACACCTGGACCGGTTGCGTCGTACTGCAGATTTACTTCCAGGAATTTCTGTGCCAATCCCAGCAATATCATCAGCACATCAGGTATTCCTTCTCCGGTATGTCCACTTATGGGGATCACACCAATGGTGCGCTGGAAATCTTTTATACGATCATAGCGATCTGCATTGAATCCGATATTGAAAAGTTCACCGATTATCTCATAGAACTTGTTGTCCAGATAGCCTTTCACATGTTCGGCTTGCTTATTGTAACTTACAAGGAAAGGAGAATTTGGTACAGGGTTCCATCCGTGTATCCTGTCGATCTTGTTCGCCACCACCACGAAGGGGGTCTTGAAACGTTTCAGGATCTGCAGGCTCTCTATGGTCTGCGGCTTGAAACCTTCATTGATATCGACCACCACAATAGCAAGATCTGCAAGCGCTCCCCCGCGACTTCGCAGGGATGTGAACGCATGATGA
>NZ_JBFXHJ010000121.1:0-6663 GCF_050177135.1 Methanomethylovorans sp. | reverse complement strand
TCGTCTTCTATAAGGACAGGAACTACCTTCTCACCGGTCTCTGTGGGCTGGATACCCAGAGGATTTTCGTCCATTCCATTATTTTCTTTATTGTCATCTGCCATCTACCACACCTCAGATATCCAGGTTAGTGACCTGTTTGGCATTCCTCATTATGAAGTTCTTACGGGGCTCTACCTCATCGCCCATCAGGATGGAGAACATCTCATCCGCAGCCACTGCATCCTCCAGGGTGACCTGCAGTATGGTCCTGGTCTCGGGATTCATTGTGGTCTCCCACAACTGTCCGGGATTCATTTCTCCAAGACCCTTGTAACGCTGGATGTTCACACCTTTATCTCCTATTTCCTGCAGTTTGGCATTGAGCTCCCTGTCAGAGTACACATAATGCTCTGCCTGGCCTTTTTTTACACGATATAGAGGAGGCTGGGCTATATACACATAACCTTCATCGATAAGGGGGCGCATGTACCTGAAGAACAATGTAAGTATAAGAGTTCTTATGTGAGCACCATCCACATCGGCATCGGTCATAATGATAACCCTGTGATACCGCGCTCTGCTGATATCGTAATCATCCCCTATGCCTGTTCCCATGGCAGTTATGAGAGACAGCACCTCATTGTTCTTTAGTATACGGGCAAGCCTGGATTTTTCCACGTTGAGGATCTTACCACGGAAAGGCAGAATGGCCTGAAACCGCCTGTCACGTCCCTGTTTGGCCGAGCCGCCTGCAGAGTCACCCTCCACAAGGTATAATTCGCATTGTGACGGATCCTTTTCGGAACAGTCTGCAAGTTTTCCAGGCAGGGTGCTTATATCAAGGGCATTTTTACGTCTTGTCAGTTCCCTTGCCTTTTTGGCCGCTTCTCTTGCACGCTGGGCATCCAGCGCTTTCTGAAGGATCACATTTGCGATCTTGGGATTCTCTTCCATGAACTCAGCAAGCCCGTCAGAAACCATGGATTCGACAATACCTTTGACATCACTATTACCAAGTTTTGTTTTGGTCTGTCCTTCGAACTGGGGGTCGGTGAGTTTCACATTGATTATAGCGGTCAGACCTTCCCTGATATCCTCACCGGAAAGTTTATCATCACCTTTGGCAAGGTTGTTCTTCTTGATGTAATCATTGGCGACCCTCGTGAGAGCTGCTTTGAATCCTACAAGATGCGTGCCGCCCTCATGTGTATTTATGTTGTTCGCAAAGGAGTACACCGACTCATTATAACTATCAGTGTACTGCATGGCTATCTCAACTATGGTTCCTTCCTTTTCCCGCTCAAAGTATATGACGTCCTTGTGAAGCGTATTGCGTTTCTGGTTGAGATGTTCAACAAAGGATATGATCCCTCCTTCGTACTGGAATACATCCTTCTGTTCCTCGTATGCTCTCTTGTCCGAGATAGTGATCTTCAATCCTTTGTTCAGGAATGCAAGTTCCCTTAAACGGCTTACAAGGGTCTCATAGCTGAAAACAGTGGTTTCCAGGATGGAGGCATCGGGCTTGAAGGTTATCGTCGTTCCGGAACCTTCTGCATTTCCAACTAACTGGACTGATGCAGTGGGTATGCCTCTTGCATAACGCTGGTAATACAGATCTCCATTACGTTTTATATAGACGTCCATCCATTCTGATAAGGCGTTCACCACTGAAACACCTACTCCGTGAAGGCCACCGGAAACCTTGTAGGAGCTTTTATCGAACTTACCACCGGCATGTAGTATGGTCATTACGACCTCAAGAGCGGACTTGTTATACTTGGGGTGATCGTCTACAGGAATACCTCGACCATTATCCTGTACTGTCACAGAACCATCCGTGTTGATAGTAACATCTATCTGAGAACAAAAACCTGCCAGCGCTTCATCTATACTGTTGTCCACCACTTCGTATACCAGGTGATGCAGACCTCTGCCGTCAACACTGCCTATATACATACTGGGACGCTTGCGCACAGCCTCCAGGCCCTCAAGTACCTGAATATGCGTGGCATCATAAGTTTCTTTTTTGTCCATGTATTGATCTCCGTGAAATCTGATGAATTAATAAATTGAATTGTGCTTAAAACTCATGGTCTTAGAATGCCTGGAAATGAAGGTAAAATTGCTGTTGTATATATCTACTGATACATTTTTCTTTTAACTAATGCTGCACTGAATATAGCATTCATTATTCATAAAGGTTTATATAATTAGATAGATGGAGCGGCCGATATGCTGTAATTTGATGAGCAATTCCGGGATCTTAAGACCCGGCAGTTCCAGGTAGTCCTTGAAGATGGAGAAATTCTCGTACTTTTCCGTTTTTGGGTTGAACTTGGAAAGCTGGGCCCACCTGCCTTATATTGTATTCGTTGAAGTTTGACATACAATGTTTAAGCATATGAGTGAAGAATATAAAAATATTTAAAATTATATTAAAAATAACGTTGAAATAATGAGGCTTTGTGATACTGATAGGTAAAATGGTGGTAAATTAGTTTGTCACATAGAGCTAGTTTTAATTGAGCTTTCTTTTTTAAAGAACCTGTTTCAAAACTTCTCTCACATTCTTTTAATCTTCTCCAAACTGTTTATGAAACCAGCTCATTATCTCATCATCAGTTTCTTAGTTATCAGTACCGCATCTGCAGCAGTTTTAGCATAAGCGTCTGCTCCGACGAGGTCGGCGTATTCCTGAGTAACCGAGACACCGCTCACTATTAATTTCGCTCTTTTTTTTTGTCCTGAAGTTTGCAACAGTTCATTTATCTCCATCAGCCCCGTCATGGATAATGTCGTCATGGAGGATGCAATGATGATGTCAGCATTATGTTCGGCTGCAGTTTGAACCATTCTTTCGGCAGGTACATCTTTTCCGAGGTCGATAACTGTAAAGCCCTCTACACGCAACATGCTCGAAGCTATTTTTTTGCCCAGATCGTGTATGTCATTTTTAACAGTACCCATGATTATGGTTCCTTTATGCTCAGGTACCATTTCTGTTCCTGCAGCTTCTTCAAGGATCATTTCGGTAACATTTTCCATAATATTGGAGGATAAAATGAACTGCGCAAGGAAATATTCCTTTTCATCGAACTTCCTGCCGACCTCCACCATGGCTTCTGCCAGTTTGTTTAGAAGCTTTCTAGGCTCATATTTGTTTTTCATCCATTCTCTGGCAGTTTCAATGACCTTCTTTTCATTGACCTGCACAAGAGCATCATATCCTATGGCCAGGAGTTTATCTTCGTCCAACATGTTTCCTATCTTGATGGAACAGGAGATCGATAAATAGTTTTTGATACAGCTTTTCCGATTAGATATAGAACTGGCTTAACAACTCATTTTGCTATCACTTTACCAAAGATCTACTATACAAAATCATTATCTATCAAGCTTTCTTTATTCTTCTGGTAAGGCAAACAACAAGAACAATAGTAGTATAGTAGTTTTGAAACCAGCTCGTTATTATCCTAAGTAAAGGATGCTTAACTTTAAGGATGGACTGAACTCCGGCAATTTCAAAGTTCTTCAGAATTATAGTAGGTTTATAACCCCGTTTAGATCATTTCGATCCTGGAGATTTCAGGGAAATTCGGAATTCCCAATTCAATTTATTTTTATTTACGGGTACGAAATCACATCTGACCATCGCTTCTTTAAACTGCTTGTTCGTGATAAAGAAACCATCAGGTGATTGTTCAAATAAATTTTTAAGGGCATAACTAGTGTAATTTTTATTTGGTGCCTTTTGTGGGGCTATGTTTAACATTATCCAATTATGCAGGGCTTTTTTTTGAATGTCGGGTAATTCGTATTCACTCATTTTACTCACTTCTATCTTTCATGATCTGCCAGTAAAATAACACTGACCTGTGCCTTGATCTCCTTTACTGCAAACTGCATTAAGTAAGCTCAGATTATCAGCTTTTCCAAATAGAGGTTTCCATCAGCTATCCTGTTAGAAAATCCTTATATTCTGGCCTATATCTTGTTCCAGAGCTTTCCTGTATATCATATTGGCCGTGACTATATCCTGCACTGCAAGCCCTGTGGAGTCAAAAATGGTGAGCTCATCATCCGACCGCCTTCCGGGGCGAATGCCAGCCACTATCTCTCCAAGCTCACAGCAGATGTCCTTTGCAGTGATCACACCCTTTGACAGGGGTACATTGACCTCACCGGAACGGGATGCCTGTAACATGTCATCCACTATCACTGTAGCACGCATGAGGAGTCGGGGGTCCAGTTCTTCTTTGCCTTTTGCGTCCGCTCCTATGGCATTGATATGTGTACCTTCCTGCACCCATTCAGACATGACAAGCGGTTCCCGCACCGGAGTGGTAGTTACCAGGATATCACAAGCGCATACATCCTGTATATTGTCTTCCTTCAGGAACTCACAGTTCATCACATGGCTCATGTCCTTCTCAAAGTGATCACAGTGTGCCATGTTCCTGCAAAAAAGCTTCACTTCCTGTATGTCCTTTACCTGAGAAAGGGCAAGCAACTGAGTACGGGCCTGGTCTCCCACACCTACCATTCCCACCACATGCGCATCTTTCCTTGCAAGGTATTTTGCGGCCACGCCTCCTGCAGCACCTGTGCGCATATCCGTGAGAAAGGTCCCGTCCATGATAACCAGCGGCTCACCTGTCTGAGTGGAGTTGAGCACCACCATCCCCATGACGGTGGGCAGTCCCCTCTGACGGTTATCGGGATGCACGTTCACGATCTTCACGCCGGCGATATCTTCCTCTTCCATATACGCCGGCATGGTGCGCAGATCCCCATTATGCTTCTCAAAAAAAAGATACGATTTAGCAGGCATCTGCACTTTTTTCAGGCCATGCTGTTTGAAACCTTTCTCCACGGCTTCTATTGTGGACTGCATGTCCAACAAGCTCTGCACATCGGATCGATCAAGCCATAACACATCCATAGCATCCTCACTTCCATACTTTTATCAGTTTGTTCAGAACTGTATAGTAATAATGCCGGTGACCAAAAAGACCAATCTATTGTACTTCGTGCATTTTATACATATTGATCCTCCGGGCTTTTTCTTTGTACTGCCGGAACAATTCCTGGCTCCACTGCAGGGCCCGGGGGTCGAAGCTCATAATGACACGGTGATCGTAGTGGCCGCTTTTATTGAAGAAACACATAAGTAGGAAACGGTCAGTGGTCACAATGGTGGCCAGTCCAGGAATATCATCGGTTACAAGAACCTCTGTGTTTTCGGAAACGGTCATTTTTCTCATCTGATCTGCATAGTCTTTCTGGAACCTCTCCAGAACAGAGGCGGTAAGCACAAGAGATACGTTAATACCCTGCTCCGCAAGTTTTGAGTAAATGGTTGGATATTCCGGATGAAAATAAGCAGTAAAAGCCTCTACAAAACTGGACTTGAAAATGTTTTCCTTGAACTCTCGGGGGAACTCAAAGAGATAATTAAGATCAGGTTCGATGATAAGATAATTTCCAAGCTCACCGAGTCTTTTCAGCAAAGGCCAGGGTATGCCTTTGAGGTCATGAGTAAGCCAGTATTCCCCATTCTCCTCAAAGACCTCTACAATATTGAGGAAAGGCAACATATTTTCGACCAGTACTTCACCCATGTCAGAAAGGTAATAATGGTCTTCCTCCTGGATCACAAGGCCACACTCTTTTAATTTTTTTATTTGTGGGATAATGGCTGTAGAGGTCACATTAAGGGCTGTTTTGATTTCATTACGATCTTTCCCTCCTTCCATAAGCAGAAGTAAAAGGTTCTTTCTCTTTTCCGAGTTCAGCATGGTGTCAATTAGAGATGTTTTCATTTAGCCCTCACAATCCCCCTCTATATATCTGCTCTTTTGGGTATAAATGTTGCATTGAAAAAGTGACTCTTTTGTTTACCTGCTTCCTTCGAAGGAAGCTTTTTTCTTGTTGATCTCTTTCTCTACACTGTGCCTGTACAGGGTCATCTCAATGTTGGAGCGCAGGTCATTGGCTTTGAAAGGTTTTACAATATAACCATAGGGTTCTGTTATCTTTGCCCTTTCCAGCACCTTATCATCTGAATAAGCTGTAAGATAGATGATCGGAATATCAAATTGCTTCCGTATTTCTTCTGCAGCTTCCACACCGTCCATTTCCCCTTTGAGCATTATATCCATAAGGATGAGGTCCGGTAAAATGATCTCAGCCATCTTGACAGCCTCTTCGCCAGTGGTTGCAATGGCAGGAATTGCATAACCAAAACTCTTCAGTTTCTTCTTGATATTAAGTGCAATTATATTTTCATCCTCTACTATCAATATTTTGACTTCATCCACAGATTTCACCCTTTTTTATTCATTTGAAAGTTATTCTAAATCTTGTCCCCTCAGTTCTTTCAAGTTCAATGGTCCCATCGATCTGGTCTACCAGCGTGGTCACAAGCTGCAGTCCCAAAGATTCTGTTTCCCTGAAATTGACATCTTCAGGGAAACCCGCACCATTGTCACATACCACCAGTGTGAACTTTTCTCCGTCAAAGCTCAGATCAATGAGGATATCGCCTTTATCTCCCGATCTGAAGGCATGTTTTAAAGAATTGGAAACCAGCTCATTAACTATCATACCCAGAGGTATGGCTACATCCATATCTAAAAAAACAGAATCTATGTGCACTTTGACATTGATCTTCCCATT
>NZ_JBFXHJ010000120.1:0-6764 GCF_050177135.1 Methanomethylovorans sp. | reverse complement strand
CGGTATTATCATTATGTACAAAAGGAACCTCAATACCCTGTCTTGAGGTCACATGGACATACCCCTTGCCATATTTATCCGCTGCATCAGCGATGTATCTGAGGTTTTCAGATGTAAGATTTCCTCCTACAACATGCAGACGAAGTGAAAAATAACCATCCTGCTTCTGAAAAAGAAAGCCTTTGTCTTTCAGATGGTCATTATCTCTTATTTTTTTTGCCATTCGAATCCCTCTACTCTGATGTATAAGAAGAGCAAATATTGTAAAAACAGATAGAAATCGTTTTCTGTTCATCGTCCACTAAAACCACATAAATGAGAATAAGAAGAATACTTGCTAACCTTTTCTCCCCACAATCACAAATCCATTGATCTATATCAATGTATGAAAAAAATAAATCCAATATGGAGTTTTTCCGTTTTGGTTATTCATGCAGACATCAATCCTATAAATATAGGAGATTCTTCATAATCGGCATATAATGTTATATCTACTACATCTCCTAATTGCATTTCCATCTGGCTTGTTTCTGAAATATTTTCGTCCAAAATGACTTTTATTGTGCATTCTTTTCTATCTCCGGGAGGAAAAGAAAGTTGTAGTATTAACCAAGCAGGTTTTGACTCATATATTACAGTTTCAGGTTTCATCTCATATACTTTTTTGAATATCGAATCATTCGCAGAATCAAATACCTCAATCGTAACTGTATGATCGTTAATATCGTTGTTCTTGATAAAAAAAAGAGGGGAGGGCTTGCCTATGAAAATGAAAGGCATGGCAATTAAACCAATCACAATTAATGTAATAATAGATAAGCTGGCAAGAAGTAAATTTGATTTTTTTATCGCTTATTCCCTCCTATGATACAGTTAAACCCTGTAACATCCTTCGCAAAGATAGTATATAAGTTTTTTGTAAAAAGTATCTAACAAAATTACATTCTTATATTTTCTCTGTTGACAATGTTGTTAGACTAAAAACCGTGAGATAATTTGCACATAAAGGTTAAATAGTAATGAATTTTACAGACCATCGTCTTGAATTATGAAATTAATTTAAATATTTAGAATTAATCTTAATTCTCCATGCGAGGGAAAAGTAAACCTTTTCTACTGAAAAAAGAAAGCTATAAGGTTAATTCAGTTGACAATCAAAAGATTGTAGAGACACCACAGTATTCCCAGGCACAGAGCTGCATAGGTCGCGGTAAAACTTCTATATTTTTCAGATTCAACGATCTTGCTTTTCAAATAGAAATAGACCACCAACATTATGGAGTAACCTCCGGCCAAAACCACATAAAAGTTAGTTTCGGTGTTTGTTAGGGATAATATGATAGTCACTATCAACCACAAGAAAAAACCAGCAAGGAGGCTTTTGATACTTACCTCATCGTCTGTTTTCTTGTTTTTCTCAATTACATTCCTGGCTATCAGATAATGCCCCATAATCAGGAAAAACGGTAGCATGCCAGCTATTACCCAGTCACTTACATATTTTATATTTCCGAAACCTGCTATAAGAATTACAAATGCCCATGCATAATAAAATATCCCGCCAATAAAGATTCCTATTATTTCTTCAACTTTAATTTTTGATTTCATGTATTTCACCTAGGATATATTTTGCAAAATTACTTCTTTTCCAATGACAAATCCAATCCCAACAAAAATTCCTGAAATAATTTCATTTATTGCATTGTTAGATAAGTATCCTAGAATAGTATATACAATAACAGAAATTATGAAAAATAACAAATCGTTTTTTAATTGAGTTATATCCATATGTATCACTTTCTAATTTGATAACGCAAATTATACAATATTTTCCATGTAGTACTAACTATTCTTCTATCAATCCATTTTTCATGAAATTGAATTGGCATGAGTGCTGTGAGGGAATAAACTTATTATAATGCCTATGGTGGAATCTCCTAAGCAAGGAGTAGCCATCCACCAACAAATATTAAAATAAATCCACTTAGCATTTTTATTTGTGAACGATAATCACGGATACGTTTTGATAATGTATATCCACCAATTAGCCCAACACCAATGAATGGAGTTAATACACCCATACTGAATATGAATAGCATTGAAATGTCTTTAACTGTTCCATTGATGACTGATCCATTTAACAAAACTAATAACATGGGTAATGTACACGGAACTTTTACAAATGAGAAGAGCATTCCCAGTAAAAACAATCCACTTACTGTATGAACATGTTTTCTAGCAATGGTGTGGAAATACTTTTCTGTAGATATTGGTAGTTCAACAATACCAATGAAATATAATCCCATCCCAATTACAATAAAACCCGTTATTATTGAGAATGCAGTAAAGTCCGGAATCGACCGTTTAAATGTAATCAACATAATTCCTATTGTTATATATGAAACAACTAGGCCTACACCAAATATCATGGCTCTGGTCATGCCATCATGAATTGAATCACTGGTACTTGCAGTGAAGCTTAGTAGAAATCCGAGTATTGCCATGAGACATGGTGACATTCCAGCAAATAGCCCGAGAGTATATGCAAGAATTATATTCATTGGTCTATCATTAGTTTGATTAATAGTTTGATTAACAGTGTAGTTGACATTTGTATGTGTATCTATGACATATTGTAATTTCTCTTCTGTTATATCGACTCTTGATATTTTTATTTCATCATTTATCACAATTGACGGTACATCGTAGAAATCATATTTTTTCCATTTCTCAAATCCTTCTACAGTGTTTACATTTGTTTTGTTTATGATTACATTGTTATTTTGTTTTTCAATTTGTTCAATGATTGGTTCAGTGAGTTCACAATCATGACATTCTGGTTGATAAAAATATTCAATATTAATTGATTGTGCCGATGCGACAGGTATCATTGATAGTATCATCATAATTAAAATAATTGTGATATATGATTTTATTTTAGACATGTATATACCTCATGTACAAAGATACACAACTAATTTTATTGGAAATATAGTAAATAAATTATCCCGCCAATCAAGTAACCTATTGGATATAATAGTGATCGTATGGGTGTTTTGTTTGTATCACCAATTTTTTTCCAAATTCCAGTATATTTATTTTGTTTATACTTCAGGAGATAGAATGGATAAAGTGATATGAATACTAAAATTAGTTCTGTGATTATTAATGGACCGAATGACATATTTGCTCCGAGTTTCGTTTGTCATTTTTTGTTATTCACAAAAAGTGAAAAGTTGCTGATATTCTAGTATATCAGCAATCGTTCTTTATTAATTAACAATATTGTGAGCACAATATTGGACAACTGTTATTTGTTCCATATATGCAAAGTGCTGCAAACACAACTGCACATATTGGAGGACATGCGACAGCTGCAGGTCCTGAGAACACAGCACACCCTAATGTGCATGTTGCATATCCAGTTAATCCACAGCCTGCACCATACACGTACGAACACACTGTCATACATACATTACATTGAGTACTTGAGCCAGCTGTTGAAGTTGCTGGAGTATCTTGTATAAGTTTTCCATCAACATAGAATGCTCCAGCTTTATTTTCGACAACATAATTATTTTCAACACCGTCATTGATTTCAAATAATGTCATTTTTCCATAATCTTCACTGAGTTCAATTATAGCATTACCTGTAATCGTTCGTTCGCCATTTGATACAAAAATTACCTGTCCCAAATCTTCACTTTCTGTTGATTCCGCAGGAATCACAACAATTGTTGCTTTTGGTGCATCAATTTCCTTCGGGGTCATTGTCTGAACACTCATTTGGTCATACTGTAAAGTATATCCCTTACCCTGTAGATCTTTAATAACAGTCCTAGCATCTTCATTAAGTGTTATGTCTAGTAATGCACTTAATTCACTTAGGCCCTCCTTGGTTTCGATATTGAAATCATCACTTAGGGCAGCACCTTCGGTTGTTTGCAAAGATGGAACACATGCCGTTGCTGGTATTGTAATTGTTACAAGTAGCATCATTGTTGCCAACAATGAACCAATTCTAGATTTCATATTCATTTCTTTTTACCTCTTTACACTACTCCAGAGGCAGAGAAAAACAAGCTTTAAGTATAGCCAAAGCTAATGTTTACCCGCCTCCGGGCAGCAGGGTTCAGCTATTTTTCTTGATTGCTACAGTTGAACCCTGTAATATCCTTTTCAAGGATAGTATATAAGTTTTCTGTGAAAAGCCTCTAATAAATGTATGTTTCTGCATTATTCTTTTATAAGAAGATATATAAGTAAACTTATAATATACTCATACGTTAAGCTTAAATATAAGTTAACTGTACAAGTGTTAACTACATACAAAAATACTAAAAAATGACTGCATGATATCAAATCACTCATATAACAGTCTTTCCGCAGATGTATAGAAAAACATGTATTTTTTTCCTTTGATGGTTTTGAGCATAATACTACTTCAAATCAACTGCATTTAATGTTACTATTATTGATATTAATATTACTACTAGTTGACAAATAACTTCAATTTAGATAATTAGCAAAATTCCAAGACATCTGCGGAATATAAGTTGGAAACCGGAAAAGAAGAATATCATGTACCAGTCTTTTTTCCAATAAATATCAGCCCATTGATCCTGTTACCCGTTCTTGTCGTAAACTCCTCGTTCCTGAAGAACTCTATCTCAAATCCGTTCTCAACCAGCAGGAACACAAGTTCCTTTTCTGTGAAATGATGAGATATGTAGGCTTTTTCCCCTGTTTTCTGGTCATAGGCAATGATAGAACCTTCCTCTTTTGTAATGGGCAGATCATTGATGTAACGCTCACGGTATAGTTTCATGTACCACGTCTGCCCGAAATCCGCAAGATAGAGATAGCCTCCCGGTTTCATTACCCTGCACGCTTCCCGGATGATCCTGTGACGGACCTCTTTTGTAGCAACTGTAGTAAGGAAAGCCTGCATTATAGCAATATCAAAGGTTTCATTAGCAAAGGGAAGCAGTGAAGCGTCCGCCTGCAGGAAAAAGGGATCCCTGAGATGTTCCTTTTCTTTTGAGGATAAGTCGGCCTGCCTCAAAGCTTCCGGATTGATATCCACTCCGGTAACATCAAAACCGGCAGATGCAAGCTGATCACATACTTCACCGCACGCACATCCTATGTCAATCACCCTGTCACCAGGAATTGCATATTCGTAGAATACCTGCTGCAGTTTCACTGTGGCAGGGATAGCTTTGGCTTTTGTGTGCTTCCAGTAATCAGCAGTATCCATAAACAATAATTGTAAGGCAATGAATAAAAGAGATGTCGCCGGATAATAAAACGCCGGTGAAAAGAACCCACATTTTTAATATAGGATGTACGCTTTTGTAACCCTTATATACCATATACCTAAAGATATTGAATTTCATATACAGAGGAACTTACAATGATCACAAAGGAAGAGGTCGAACATGTGGGATGGCTGGCCCGCATAGAGATCCATGAAAGCGAGGCACAGGATTATGCGGAAAAACTGAACGCTGTGCTGGACTACTTCGGTCAGCTGGACGAGGTGGACACTGAGAAAGTGGATCCCACCTATCACGTAGCAGATATAATGAATGTGTTCAGGGAAGATGTGGTCAGACCATCCATGTCACAGGAAGAAGTACTCTCCAACACCGGGAAGAAACAGGAAGGCAACTTCTTAGCCCCGAGGATCATGTGAGGAATGGACATGACAGGATGGGCAAACGTTTCACAGGTAAAGGAGAAAATAGCACAGAGATCCGCCGAGGAAATTACAGCATCCTACCTCGAAAGGATAAAGAAGAGCAGGATCAACGCTTACACAACAGTGTGGGAAGGAGCAATTGAGAAGGCACGGGAAATAGATGAGCAGGGACATAACGGACCGCTGGCAGGCATTCCCATAGCTATCAAGGACAATATTTCCACTAAAGGTATATCCACTACATGCTCCTCAAAGATATTGCAGGGATATGTGCCACCTTATGACGCACATATAGTAGAGAGGCTCAAGGACGCAGGAGCTATCATTCTGGGCAAGACGAACATGGATGAGTTTGCCATGGGCACATCCACCGAATCCAGCTGCTATGGACCTACCCTCAATCCCTGGGATGTGAAGCGTGTGCCAGGTGGCTCATCAGGTGGCAGCGCTGCTGTGGTGGCTGCCGGGGAAGCCCCCCTATCCGTTGGGTCGGATACCGGAGGATCAGTGAGATGCCCTGCAGCCTTCTGTGGGGTGGTGGGCCTCAAGCCCACATATGGAACAATATCCAGGTATGGCCTCATCTCCTACGCCAACTCTCTGGAACAGATAGGACCTCTGGCAACATGCGTTTCGGACATCGCTATGCTTATGGATGTCATAGGAGGACACGATGCAAGGGACAGCACTTCAGTAAAGACCGAAAGCGCGTACAAAGATGCTCTTATTGAAGATGTTTCCGGTCTGAAGATAGGAGTTCCTGCAGAATACTTCGGAGCAGGCATTGACCCGGCAGTTGAGAACTCCGTGTGGGATGCCATTCAGCTCTTTGAGGAACTGGGAGCCTCCTGGGAACAGGTATCTCTGCCGCATACATCGTATGCACTTGCTGCTTACTATATCATTGCTATGAGCGAAGCATCCTCTAACCTCGCCAGGTTCGATGGCACACGATATGGTTACAGGAAAGAAGGAGAGAACTGGCATGCTATGGCTTCCCGCACACGTGCGGAAGGATTTGGTGCAGAGGTAAAGCGCAGGATACTGCTGGGAACGTATG
>NZ_JBFXHJ010000119.1:0-6882 GCF_050177135.1 Methanomethylovorans sp. | reverse complement strand
GTTTTGATGAGAACAGCACAATTGTTAACTGTAATAGCTTTTGTGCAAAAATTATATCGGAGCCAAAAAATAAAATATTGGGTATCAATCTGCTCAAATATATAGAAGATGGACCTTTAAAAGCTGCTATTGACCTTGTTTTTTTGGGTGAGTCTGGTCATTATGAAGGTGAATATACTTCCCCTACCGGAAAGAGATCTGTTATAAAAGCAGGATTTTCTCCTATAATATCTGAAAATGGTTCCTTGATAGGAGGACTTGGATTGATCCAGGATGTAAGTGAGCTTCAAGGAACCGAAGAAAGGATACACCTAAATGAAGCACGTCTGGAGGCACTTCTTGAGTTGCATCAGAGGGGCAATTCCTCTGTTTCAGAGATCATTGAGTTTGCAATAGAAAAAGCTGTAAGGCTAACACATAGTGAGATCGGTTATCTTGGTCTGCTAAAAGAGGATGATAATAACCTTGAAATGTATGAATGGCCTGTTCAGAAAACAAACCATGAGAAAAAACCCTGGACTTATCCTGTAAATTCTGCAGGTATGTGGGGGGAAGCAATTAGAGAAAGAGAACCCATAGTTAATAACCATTCATCAGGACCCGGGCCTATCAAAGGAATAAAACCTAATCTGGAGGGCAAGATCAATCGCTATATCAACATACCAGTGATGGATGGAGATCAGGTAGTTGCTGTTGCCATCGTGGTCAATAAGCCCGAAGAATATGACAGCTCCGATGTAAGGCAGATCACGCTGCTATTTGATGGGATGTGGAAACTTATACAGCGTAAGCTTGCTGATGAGGAAATTCTCGAGACCCGCA
Organism: Methanomethylovorans sp.; assembly: GCF_050177135.1. Lineage (NCBI taxonomy): Archaea > Methanobacteriati > Methanobacteriota > Methanomicrobia > Methanosarcinales > Methanosarcinaceae > Methanomethylovorans > Methanomethylovorans sp. The sequence continues at coordinate 6,060 of NZ_JBFXHJ010000119.1, read as the reverse complement.
GGATACTTAAGGTCTTGGAATCCGTGATCAATGATAGTCCTGCACTTGTTTTTATGTGGAGGCCTGAAAAAGATTGGCCAGTAGAATTTGTTTCAAAGAACATCGAACGCTTTGGCTATGCGGTAGACGATTTCCTAACAGGTAAAAAGATCTACGGTGACATTATACATCCTGCAGACCTCGAAAAAGTACGCAGAGAGGTAGATAGGTGCTATAAAGAGGGATATTCAGATTTCAGTCAAGAATACAGGATCCTTACAAAGTCAGGTGAAGTGAGATGGGTGGATGAAAGAACACTTATCCATCATGATCAACATGGGGATATTGATTTTCTGCAGGGAATAATAGTTGATATCACCGAGCGCAAACAAGCAAATAATTTTGTCCAAGTTGAATCTGATTTCGATGGTGGATCCAGTTCAGAAGACAATTTACAGGATATGTTTGAAAAGACACTGGATTTTGTTCTTCAGATCAAAGCTATAGACTGTGGAGCTATATACTTAGTGGATGGTTCACAAGGCTATTTTGAGCTTATGGCTTATAGGGGTCTGTCAGAAAAGTTCGCGGCTAACATCAGCCATTTTGATGCTAATACTATTCAAGCAAAACTTTTCACTACTGGCTATCCTGTGTACAAGCATTTCTCTGAAATAAGTGCCATGATCAAGGAAAATCTTGATTATGAAGGTTTACAGGCAATGGGTTTCATTCCAGTGCACTATAATGACAAGCTTGTTGCTGCAATAATAATCGGTTCACATAGGGAACTGGAGATACCTGCCAATTCCAGAAATGTTATCGATACGATTGCGGGCCAGTTAGGAGTGATCGTAACCCGTTTCAGAGAGGGAAATCTGGTCAAAAAAGATCATAATGGGCTGCAAAATCTTTTTGATACTATGGATGACCTGATATTTATAATGGATATGGGTGGCTTGGTAATCCATACTAACCATGCTTTGCAGAAATATCTACAGTATTCCAAAAAAGACCTGGATAAAATGGATTTTCTGGAACTGTTCCCTCCTGGTAAAGAAAAGGAAGTGCTTGAGAGCATTGATATAGAGGGGCTCATTTCAGGTAATTCTTCAAGATGTTATGTGCCTCTTATGAGCAAAGATCATAAATTTATATCTGCCGACACTAAGTTCTTTGTGGGAAAATGGTATGGTAGAGAAGCTCTGATTGGAATATCCAGATTATCCTTTGAGGAACCTGTGAATTAGATTTCTCATATAATGTGGCTTATTGACAGAGAACAGCCACTATATTTATATAAGGCATATAGTTCCCTGCGCATAGGAACTAGTAGTTCTATCAAAAAATTAAGGGTGTTTTTCGAAGTTATTAACTGCCTTTTTTATGGGGGGACACAAGAAACAATGTACGAAGGCTTTTTTATCAAAGGTATTTCTCTTTATCCTCCCTGTAAATAAAGAATTTAGTTAAGTAACAAGCGGTATTTATTTATAGTTGTGCTTTTCCATTAAATATATCTCCCTAAGAACATCAATACCCATAAAGAATACATCTCTTTTTTTATACATTTTATACGTGTGCAATTCTCCTTCATTTCCCCACAATCTTTAAATATGGTGATTAATTTGTTTTTTACCAAAAACTATAAATAACACAATTTAGAGAAAAATATATATACCTAAAAAGAAGTGCCATGAGCAAGGATCAATGCAAGCCAGACATCTGTACGTACAGATACCCAACATTTGGCATGCATGACTGAAGTAAGGAGGAAAGAATATGGTAAACCACTATTATCCAGGAAGAGAAATGCTGGACGGTGTGAAGTTAGAATTGTTCTCCAGCGAAGATCTGAGAGCACTTCACTACGCCACTATGGATGTGTTTATGAACCCCGGTATCCAGGTATCAGATGCTGATGCAAGGGCTGTTTTCAAGAAAGCCGGATGCCAGGTAGATGAGAAGACCCAGGTTGTCAAGATCCCTGAATATGTTGTTAACAGAGCACTTCAGGACTGCCCATCCAGGTTTGCACTATATGGACGCGACCCTAAGAAAAAAGTAGTACAGGAACATAAAGGTAAGGTCCACTGGACATGTTTCGGTACTGGTGTCAAGATGTGCAACTACAAAGCACCAGGAAAGTACGAAACAGTTGACTCCACAGAAGCTGATGTTGCAGCAACTGCAAAGCTTGTGGACTGGGCAGAGAACATAGACTATTATTCACTTGCAGTTTCCGCCAGGGATTGGGCAGGCAAGGGTATGCAGGATGTTCACGAGACACTTACTCCTCTGATGAACACCACAAAGCACTTCCATCACATAGACCCAGTCGGTGAACATGTAGAATATTACAGAGATATCGTACAGGCATACTATGGTGGAGATGACGAAGAATTCCGTAAGAAGCCTCTTTTCTCAATGCTGGTTTGTCCAACAAGTCCACTTGAGCTCAGCTCCAATGCATGTCAGGTCATCATGAAGGGTGCAAAGTTTGGCATGCCTGTTAACGTACTGAGCATGGCAATGGCTGGCGGTTCATCTCCTGTTCATCTTGCAGGCACACTGGTAACTCACAATGCAGAGGTTCTTTCAGGTATCGTACTGGCTCAACTCACTCAACCAGGAGCTCCCGTATGGTACGGCAGTTCTACAACCACGTTCGATCTTAAGAAAGGTACAGCACCAGTAGGTTCCCCAGAGCTTGGACTTATCAGTGCTGGAGTAGCAAAACTTGGACAATACTATGGTCTACCCACATACGTGGCTGGCTCGTAGTCCGATTCCAAGATACCAGACGGTCAGGCAGGTCACGAGAAGACCATGACAACGTTGTTGCCAGCCCTGTCCGGTGCAAACACCCTATATGGTGCAGGTATGCTTGAGCTCGGTATGACCTTCTCTATGGAGCAGCTTGTCTTTGACAACGATATGATCTCCATGACAAAGAAGGCAATGCAGGGTATTCCAGTATCTGAGGAAACGCTTGCGGTGGAAGCTATCCAGCAGGTAGGAATTGGAAACAACTTCCTTGCACACAAGACCACAAGAAAGAACATCGATCTCCCATCCAACCCAACACTGATCAACAGGCTGATGTACGGAGACTGGGCAGCAGCAGGTTCAAAGGATCTGGCAACAGTAGCACATGAAAAGGTAGTCGATGTGATGAAGAACCACGAGGTCACACCAATAGATGCAGATCTGCTGAAGGACATGAAGGCCATCGTAGACAAGGCCGACAAAGCATTCAGGGACAGCCTGTGATTTCATAGAATTAAAATGGAGGATTATCAATGGCAACAAAAGCAGAAATTATTGCAAAAGCAAAGGCAGCGATCCTTGACTTCGATGAAGAGGCAGCCGAGGAAGTAGCTAATGAGGCACTTAAAGCAGGAATCAATCCGGCAGAGCTTATCCAGGATGGGTTCACATCTGCAATGACAGAAGTGGGCGACCAGTTCGAAGCAGGTGTTTTATTCCTGCCTCACGTCATCGCAGCATCCGAAGCGATGAGCGCCGGTGTAAAAGTGTTGACACCTGCACTGGAAAAACTGGGCTCAGAGTCCAAAAACAGAGGTACAGTCCTTATTTGTACAATTGAGGGTGACATCCACTCCATCGGCAAGGACATAGTTGCTACCATGCTTAAGATCGCAGGCTTCAAGGTTGTAGACCTTGGAAGGGACGTTGCGATCAAAGACATAGTCAGTAAAGCCTCTGAAGTCAAACCCAACGTAGTTGCAACTTCTGCTCTGATGACGACCACGATGGTCAACCAGATGCAGGTCGAAGAACAGCTCAAAGAAGCAGGTTTGCGCGCAAACGTCAAGACAATGGTCGGTGGCGCACCTGTTACTCAGGATTGGGCAACTAAGATCGGTGCAGACATCTACGCCGAAAATGCAGCAGACGCAGTAACGAAGCTTAAGGCTTTGTTCTAACCCCTTTAGATCGGGGTCTAAATCCAAATGAGGGGTGTACTCTCCATACACCCCGACTCCTTCAACTATGGGTGGTTGAAGTAGATACAAGAAGAAAAGGGGAATGGTATCAAAATCATCTTTTCATCATACGGTTCTGAGCGCTATGATGAGAGTAATTGAACCTAATCTCAATATGAAGTCTGGCGGATAAACCTGCCAGTAAAAGAAGGAGGAAAAATATGGATCTGCAAGATTTAAGAAAACTCGAACATAAAAGACGAGTTAAATATGGATACATGTGGGCTCTTTTCTGTGCTGTGCTCTGGGGTCTGTGGTATCTTCCCGGTACAGTTGTATGGGTACTAAATCCTTTCGATGAAATGTATGGTGAGATCGCTGCTGGAAGCGGCGATAGTATGGCTTTGATCATAACTGCTGTGTTGATCACGGCATTCAATGCTTTGACTGTTATACTTGCACTTATGGTATGGAATGGTGCCCTTGGGAAGTTCGGTGAGATGAAGAGAACTCTCAAGGCATTCAAACCCTGTTCAAAATGGTTCTTTTTGGCCTCTATATTCGGTGGACCTATAGCTATTCTGGGTTCCTTCATTGCAATGGGTTTTGTAGGTGGCGCTTTTGCAGCTGTTGCAGCTTTGATGTATCCTGTAGTGGGTTCCATCCTTGCATCCCAGTGGTACGGTGAAAAGATCAGCAAGCGGGCAGCAATTGGGATTTTCTTTATCATCGTCGGCGGTTTTGTGATCTTTGGTGGCGGATTGTTTTCGGAACTGGGTAGCGGTAATGTTCCCTGGATAGGATATATTGGTGGCTTGATGGCGGCAGTCGGCTGGGGTATTGAAGGTGCCATAGCCGGAAAAGGTCTGGATGTTGCAGAACCGGATGTTGGACTTACCCTGCGTTTCCTGGGAGAAAATATCATCTGGTGGATAATTGCAGTACCCTTGCTTGCTATTGCCGGATTCCCAATGGTAAAATACGCTCTGCTTGCATTTGAACCACTTACAATGATGGTACTTATATTTGCAGGCATAACATTCGGTTTTTGCTATGTTACCTGGTACAAATCATTCCCGCTCATAGGAGTTGGAAGAGGACAGGGTATAGGAAACCTCTACGGACTTTTCGCTGTGCTCTTTATAATCCTATTCTGCGGGGATATTCCTTCATGGACCCTGTTGTTGGGAGGTGCATTCTGTCTTGCAGGCAGTTTCACTATGTTCTCTGAAGACACCAGTGGTCTCGAATCTCTGAGAGGTGAGTGAAATGGCCGGAAATAGTCCAATCAAGTTCAGAATGCTGGAATTGTTCAGTGATGAGCAACCTCATTGGAATTATGAGATCGTACAGAAGATACAGAAGGAATACAACCTCACTGGAGACTTCTATAGAGATTCGATAAACTTCGATCTCATCGAACTGGCTTCAGGAGGTATGCTAAAAGGTATCGAAAGCAAAGTCGATGATGAAGGGATCTACAAAAAGGGTTTCCTTCTTCACAAATATGCGATCACAGACTTCGGAAAGATCAGGGCATCTAATGTGTGTCTTGTATATGTTTAAGGAGGAGTTGAAATGGTACAAACTGAAGTCGCAATGGAAGCATACAATGGATACTGGGTAAATTCATATCTTCCTGCCGCAGATATCCTTTGGATGGTAGTGATCTTGATAGTAGCTCTGTTGGCTTTGTGGCAAGCCAGGACCTTCGTATCAAAGTTCTAAGATCGAACAGTTTATCTGCAGTACATGAAAGCTATAGGTGTATATCATTAAAACGATATTAAACCTGCAATAGCTTTCACTTTTTGTTTTTATAGCAAAAATATCAGGGTAGTGTACTGTGAATTTAGATTATGCACGGGATGCCCTCTCTCCGATTATAGCAAAAGAGGGAACAAACATTCAGAAAGAGGTATAAAAATGAGCAAAGAAGAAATGTTCAAGGAATTAGCAGATGCCATTATTTCCTGTAAAAAGGATGTCGTGGTCGCTGCTGTCAACAAGGCAAAAGGCCAGGGTATCGCCCCTGCTGAGATCATTGAAAAAGGTCTTGCAGCAGGTATGAACGAAGTGGGCGTTATGTTCGAGAGAGGTAAACTGTTCTTACCCCACGTCATGATGGCTG
>NZ_JBFXHJ010000118.1:0-6912 GCF_050177135.1 Methanomethylovorans sp. | reverse complement strand
GCTTATCCTCCTTTACCATTTTTAGGATACGGCTCCTGCTGACCATGCTGTGGCGTTGCACCTGGCCTTCTTTAAGGATGGCCACAGCATACTTGGGTATCGCCTGTGCCCTGGAGGAGCCTTTTGCAATGTCAATGCCATAAATGATGCCGCTATGCATACATTATGTTATTATTGGGTTGCTGGGATATATTGTTGTTCACTGACCCTTCACATATGCCACTGTTCCTTCAAGTTCTGCCTCCAGCTCATACTTGCGTTTGAAATATGCGAGGATATTCGATATATCCCTCTCCAGCAGTTCGTCTGCATGGGGATGTGACGGCTCTACATATTGAGGCCAGTCTATGATCTGCACACCTTCCTCGTGTACAAAAATATTGTACTCGCTCATGTCAGCATGGATGATACCCTTAGAATAGGTCATTTTCAATTGCTGGAAGATCTCATCCATGAACCATTGTGGATCCTCCAGCCTGGTTCTGTATAACAAGGATCCTTTTGCAATATCCATGACAAGTGCGTGCCTATTATGGTCAATAAGTTTCGGGACAGATACTTCAGGATATAGTTTGCTTATAACATCTGCCTCGCGTTTGGCTGCAAGACGGGCGGCGTATATCCATGACACGTGCTCCCGGTCACCTATATGACCACGATTGCGTTTTACCTGCGTGAAACTGGTACGACCTTCCCTGTGGAACTTTATCACCACACCTTCCGGATCACCTAGTCCCAGCTCCGGTTCCTTTATGGCTTCCAGTACTACAGATTCCTTACCGACACCGATCTCATTGCCAACGGCACTGATAGTCTTTCTCTGCACGAATGTGTGTAGAGCAAGGGCATCATACCCTTCAAAATATATCTGATAGCCTTCATATGGAATATTGGTAAAGGATAACAGTTTCAATTTAGCAAGTTTCTTAAGCCTGAAAGAGATGTGATCATAGGTCATGCGGGTGTACTTCATAACATCTTCAACAGGCACCCACTCGGAATTCTTCATTCCGATCTCTATGCCGGTAAGGATACGTATGTCCTTATTGTCCAGTTGTTTAAAAACTTTGATAACTTCATCTATCATTCTGTATTTTATATGGCAGGAAGGTTTAGATGATTTGTGGTTGGCAGGCTATTGAATGAAATATGATTTGTGCTAAATACGACTGCAAGGAGTTCCTGCAGCACATAGCCCTATATGAATTATTTGGGTAGATAAAACTCCACCACGCTTTTCAAAAAGTTCTTACAGTATTAAGAAAATAAACATGTGCATGAGTAGATATATATTATATTGAAACATATAAATATATAATTATATAAAAATAAAATAATGTATTTTAAACACTTGAACTTTTGTCTAAGAGTGAGCGATATGGACTTTAAAAAAATACCAATCAGTCGCAAGATAATTGTGATGGCATTGATCTTGACAATATTACCTGCAACAATTGTAGGATACTATGCGTATGAAAAAACTTCAAGCGCCATACAGACACAACTTAATGAAAGGCTGAACGAACAAGTTAAAATGGAAAAGGACTACATAGATGCAACTTTCACAGTAGCAGAAAGCAGCCTCCATTCAACGATGGCAGTTGCAAGAGATTTGCTATATACGAAAGGCAGTGCTAGCATTGTAAATGGAAACATGATTGTTGGCGATTATGTTGTAAATAATGATCAATCAATCGTTGATTCCATAAAAAGTAAAACAAATGCTGATGCCAGTATATTCCGTGTAAATGATGTTTCTGCAACCAGGATATCAACAACCACGATAAACGATGATGGAAGCCGTGCTCTTGGTAGCACAGTTTCATCAGATGTATATGACATAGTTGTAAAGAAGAGCCAAACATATACAGGAAGAGCAGAGGTGCTTGGAGAATGGACTTTAGCTATATATGAACCCATTAAGAACTCTGAAGGTAAGATAATAGGTATTCTCGCCATAGCTGTTCCTGAAGAAACTTACAGATTGCAAATAGAAGAACAGATGGATACCATAACTTTTGGTGAAACCGGATATATGTACGTAATGGATTCTACAGGAAAACTTGCGATCCATCCCACAAAAGAAGGCGAGAGTCTTTATGCAGAAGACTTTGCAAAAGAAATGATCGCCAATAAGGAAGGTACGATCATCTACAACTGGGAAGGCAGGGACAAGATGATGAGTTACACGTACTATGAACCTGCCGACTGGATCATTGCATCCGGCACATACATAGATGAGTTCGAAGCTCCTGTGGTTGCCATCCGCAATGGTATCATCGGCGTAGTGGCTGTGTTCATTATCCTGGGTTCCGCTTTTGCATTGATCATCAACAGGTCCATCGCTGGCGGCATAAACAGCATGGTAAAGGATTTCAAGCAGATATCCTCTGATGCTCTTGAAGGGAAGATCGACACCAGAGCAAGTACTGACGTAGGTGTGGATTTTGTCGCTATACCCACAGGACTTAACGAGATCCTGAAATCCCTCACAGATGTTATCAGTACGGTCAGCATCAATGCAAACAACATAGCTGTAACTGCAGAAGCAATGTCTACATCTATCGAGGAAACGACCGCAGCATCTGAACAGATAGCTCAAACTGTAAATGAACTGGCAAAAGGTTCACAGGACCAGTCATCTAAAACAGAGGATGTTGCCCATGCCATGACAGACATGACAAAGACCGTTCAGGACGTAGCGGCAAATTCCCAGAGAGCTGCAGAAACAGCGATCCAGTCCAATGATATAATCCAGTCCATGAGCAGATCTGCCGGAGAGCTCATCGCAAAGATGGGGGCTATCCAGAAAGCCGAAGCTGAAGCTGGAGAAGTGATAAGGGAACTGGACAAGAAGTCCAGCCAGATAAGCGAAATAGTAAGCCTTATCACAAGTATCGCAGATCAGACAAATTTACTCGCTCTGAACGCTGCCATAGAAGCAGCGCGTGCAGGCGAACATGGAAGAGGTTTTGCAGTGGTTGCCGATGAGGTTCGCAAACTGGCAGAAGATTCGGGCAATGCTGCAAAGCAGATATCAGGTCTGATCCATGATATACAGCAAGGCACGACCAATGCAGTCAACTCCATCCACAAAAGCTCTGAAGAAGTTTCCAACGGCTCCAGTGCATTGAACGAAGCCCTCGGAAGAATGAAGGACGTAGCGGAGGCGGGGAACAGTATTGCTATGATGGTACAAGAGATCGCTGCAGCAGCAGAGGAACAGTCGGCATCTATAGAAGAGATCACATCTTCGGTTGACGAGGTGGCAGCCATTTCACAGGAAGCAGCCGCTGGCACTCAGGAAGCCTCTGCAGGTGTGGAACAGCAGAATTCAGCCATGCAGGAACTGGCAAAGAATGCACAGGAACTGGCTGGTATGGCTGCAAGTATGCAGGAAATGGTCTCAAAATACATCCAGAACAAATAAGGACAACAGCAACCAAAAAAGCATCGGGCAATCATACTGTCCGGTGTTGATTTTTTTATCCATCCCAATTTAGGATTATTTTTTAACTTTTTTGCATATCAAGAACGTGGGAAGTCACATTCAATTTACATCAATTGAAATGTACTAATAATGGAATTCTTTGTCAAGGTCGATCCTTTGAAGACGAACTATTTTGATCTTATAAGGATAGAATTTAGTAACAAACGCAAGTATATATTTACTGTCTAGGACATAACTTGAATGAGAAACATCAGATAGATCCAGTTTCCTGGCTAAACTGGAGAACATTGTTTCATTTGAAAATTTGCAATACGCTTCTTTCAAGGTCCATCTGGCAAGAAAATCAGAACTATCAATAGATGGAGTGCTATCCGATAATGTTCTATCGATTGACCTTGAAATGCTTGCAACCGAGCGTGACCTTATGACCTCTATGTCGATACCCATCTCTATTTTGGATATCGCAAGGGCAACAGTATTTTCAGTGTAAGCAATACAGACATGCAGGTCATTATGATCGCGTACATGAACCCTTCCATGTTCATCCTTGCACGTAACCATATCAGACCAGGGTCTTTCTTTAAGAATGCCTGACAGATATTTTAAGAGAAGCCTGGAGATAATATATCTTTTTCTGAAATATTTCGTTTTCAGAGAATTCAGGTGCATTTTTTCCACCTTATCCAGATATTCTTCATCCAGTACTGAATAGTCTTTCAGATCTGCAATAAAAATAAGAACATCATTCTTATTCCATAGATCATTTACCTGTTTTAACGGAACAATAGAAAGTGTACAGTATTCAGTAGGAGCCATAAAACCCAGGGTCAGTATTTAATCTTATACATGATCAAGTATCGACAACTGTTTTAGTCCAAATTCCCAATAGAGCTAAAACTCATATCTATTTTGCTTCTGTTCATAACTTCAATTATGATACTATCTGGCTCTACGTATATTATTATATAATCTTATTCCCTGGGACGAATATAAGTAGGAATTTTTGGCATCGTGCAGCATGGCACATATGCCAATAATTGATGATTTTGATTATAATGAAATATCTGAGAAACAGGGTCACTATATCCATATTATAAATCTTAGACACTTTGTTACTAGTGGTCATACAGCCCCCCACCGAGATTTATATAAAAATATCCCAATATATAGCGATTTTTTTAGACAGCTTTAAATATTAGTAAGAAAATCTTTTTTGAGTTGCACAACAAAAAAAGACTCCAATAGTTGTGTTTCGGGTGGCAATAATGGAAATCAAGTCAGAGAAATCAGTTTACTTTGGGATGGCATTGCTTTTAGTGATAATGATGACAGGGATCAGTTCTGCAGATCCTGTTAACGTAGAATTGGTAAGTCATTTTAGTGGAACTTATTCAGACGTGGCGATAAATGGGAATTATATGTATCTGTTGCAGGACCAGGATCTTGTTGTAGTGGATATAGAAGACCCATCCGATCCGGCTGAGGTTGGAAGGATACGTACTCCATCTACAGCATACGATATTGCAGTAACCGGCAATTATGCATATGTGGCTGAAGGTGAGAGCGGCCTTATGATCATAGACATTGGCAATCCTGCTGCACCGGCTATTAAAGGTAGTTACGCTGCATCTGAACAGGCGAGATATGTTTATGTATCGGGCAAATATGTATATATAGCCGATGATGGCCTTGTGGTCCTGGATATTAGCGATCCTGCTGCACCGGCACTTGCAGGCAGGTATGAGATACAGGGCGATACAAATGATGTCACAGTTTCAGGAAAATATGCATACTTACTTGTTTCAGATTATACCGATAAATCTCAGGATGCATTAATTGATCTAATGGTCCTGGATATCAGTGACCCTGCTGCAATAAAATATATGGGCGATCATGGATACAGAAACAATGATGAGTACATGTCAGAAGTTGCTGTTTCCGGCAATTATGCGTATGTAACTGTCGGCAGTCAGCTCATTAACTATGGCGGCCTGACCATTTTTGATATCAGGGATCCTGCATCACCAAAAGTTGTGGCTGGATATGATGTGCCAAATCCGGATGATATTTTTGTCCTTGATGATCATGCCTACGTTACCGGTGGCCACGGCCTTTCTATCATCGACATAAGCGATCCTTTAGCACCAACCATTGCAGGAAGTTATGAGGATGGTTCCTGGGGTCCTGATGTTGCCGCATCAGGCAGCTATATCTACTTAGCCGGAGATGCTGATGACCTTGCTATTCTTCACATAAGCGCAGATCCGGGTACTGGATCCCCTTCTCCGTCACCTTCTATCACCAGCGTTGATATCGAACCTGTTGCAGGCGTAAACGAAGGTGATACCGCCACAATAACGGTATCTGTAATAAACGATGGTGGACCATCCAATGAGGGCTATATTTCGGTTTCTTTCCCCAACAATGAGGAGGTTATAGAAGTATCCGGCACTGGTAATGAATATAACAAACTATTCCCGATAGGCAGTACCATCTATGGTAGAATAGGTTCAATGACCGCAACCGATCCAGTTGCGGGACTTTCTGAATCCAGTTGGGCAACCGGTCAAACAGAAAGCCTGACCATAAAGGTCAAACCGAACTCAGGATCTTCAAAGATAGAGTTTTACGTAAGAGCTTCCCTGAAAGATGCAAGTGGTAACAATGTGCGTATCCCCGCTTCATCGGCGAACACGGACCAACAGGGATGGTATGTTGATGTGTATTCCATTGATGTACATTCGATCACAGATGTAACAGCACCTGCGTCTGTACAGAACCTTCAGCAAAGTGAAGTTGGCCCAACCCGGATCAAATGGATATGGACAAACCCTTCAGATCCGGATTTCAGCCACGTGATGGTGCACATTGACAATGCATTTGTCACAAACACTTCTGAAAACTATTACGAGCTAACCGGACTGACAGAAGGGACCACACATACCATCGGTCTTAAGACCGTTGACACAAAAGATAACATCAATCCCGAGGCAGTTAGCAATGAAGCAACTACATCATCTATAATTCCTGAGATCACCAGTGTTTCAGAAACAGCGATCACTACAAATTCAATTACACTGGGATGGGAGACTTCTTCCGATACCGCGAAAGTTCAAATATTCAGGAATAATCTACTTATCACAGATGTGAACGGATCAACATCCTATGTTGACAGCAATCTGGAAAGTGACACTACATATAGCTATACTCTGGTCCCATACAACAATGCAGGACTGGAGGGCAATGCAGTAACTATTAACCTCAGAACATCCTCTTCCGATAGTAACGGAGGAGGGAGCAGTGGAAGTAGTTCAAGCAGTAAAAGCAGTAGCAGCGGTGGAGGAGGCGGAGGTGCCGGCTCTGTCGAGGATTAATTGAACGTTGCTGTGAAAGACGTTGATCGTCAATATCTGGCAATGGATTCCAATGTATTATATGAGTTCAGTCGTGAAGGCAATGAT
>NZ_JBFXHJ010000117.1:0-6946 GCF_050177135.1 Methanomethylovorans sp. | reverse complement strand
AGTCTTGGTAAAAGTAGCAAAAAGAATATAATCATAATTAATATATTATCTATTACATGTTTTATTCGATCAGCGGATGATACCGGGAGTTCTGAAAACGGATGATTCAATGGGCAAGAGCATTTTTTATCATGTTTGTGATCTTTATATTTTCCACATTGCTGCCTTACATCGGAATAAGCAGTAATACGGCACTTATGATACAATTGATCCTGATATTCTGCGTTTGTATTTTTGTAATCTATCTCTCAGTCAACTATTCTCTCACTTTTTCCAAGACTTCGGTTCCTGTAATTAGTGGTATTTCTTTATCTCAGGCAAAGGATACCTCAAATCATAGCTCAAATCATAGTTTCAGATATGAGCTTCCGGAGATTACATCTCTTCTGTCACCTCTTTCAGGAAGAGAAGCCGGTATTATTAATATATTAAGCCAAATCGGTGAATTGACCGGCTGTACAAGATGTTCGGTCTATGAATTACAGGGCACAGTGAAAATAGCTAAAAGAAAGTACTTCTGGGTGAAAAACGGAGCTGATGTTAGAAAGGATGTGTTACATAATTCCCTGATGAAATCTTTCCCCTGGATATTTAGCAGCATTAACAGCAAAAAGTCCGTTTATATGAAGGATATATTAACAGCCAAAGAAGCGATTTCAGATCTGAAATTGCTGCAGACACAGGTAAATAACTCGCTCATTGCCATACCCATGATCGATGACGGAGACGTTTTTGGGTTCATAACTGTTGAAGATTCTCAAATGACCGGCTCCTTGGAGGAAGAGCCTTATGATTTAATTTTCCTTTCAGAGATACTGAGATTAGCAGTTGTGCAGAAACAATTCATAGATGACCTTTCTTTGTTCAAGAATCTCGTCAACAGATCAAATGATTATATTATTGTTGTTGATCGCAACAGTTCAAAGGTATTGGATGTCAATGAGACACTCTGTACCCAGATTGAATATTCGAGAACAGAGTTCATGGCAATGGAGCCTGATCTTTTGATGGATACAGTGGGGAATTTCTGGAACGGGGCTTTCTTTGAAACATGTGGCAGTCATTATCTCGATGTGGATTCAAGCTTCAGGACAAAAACCGGAAAAAGGATACCTGTGGAAATAAACGTTACTTTTATAGAACACGATGACAGTCAATATGTTCTCGCAGTTGCCAGGAACATTACTGAGCGTAAAGAAAGAGATCTGATATTGCAAAAGACCCGGGACAGGGTAGAACTTGCTCTTAATGGTGCTGACCTGGGCATGTGGGATTGGGATGTAGTTACTGACGAACTTGTTTTTAATTCACGCTGGGCTGAAATGCTGGGATATCAGGCTGCCAGCCTTCCTCCGAATTTCAAAACAATTGTTGAAATGATCCATGAACAGGAAAAAGAAAGAGTAATTTCTGTTTTGAGAGGCATAAGGCAATCATCACCTTCTTTTGAGGAAGAATTTAGAGTCACTACCAGGAACAACGAGTCAAAATGGCTTCTTGTGAGAGGCAAGGCTACAGAGTTCGATGATGAAGGGAAAGCCTCCAGACTGACTGGAACTGCTATGGATATAACCCAACGCAAACTGTCGGAAGATCACCTTAAACAATATGCAGATAAACTACAGCGATCAAATGAAATGAAAGAGCTGTTCACGGATATCTTGCGCCATGATCTGCTAAACCCGGCAGGAAATATAAAAGGATTCACGGAACTGCTGCTTGAGATAGAGAACAACGAGCAGAAAAGATCTATGCTTGAGAGGATCCAGAAAAATGATGATAAGCTCATTGATATGATCGATACCGCAGCCAAATTCGCTAAACTCGAATCCCAGGATGAGCTCGAATTCTCCATTATGGACCTTGGGATTTTATTACGCAACGTGACAGAAAGCTTGCGGCCTATGACGGAATCCAGGAAAATGAACACTGTCATACGTTTCTCCGGAACCTATAGGTCAGCTGTTAATACTATAGTAGAGGAGGTATTCGCTAACTTCTTTACCAACGCCGTAAAATACAGTTATGAGAACACATCGATATTTATTGATATATTTGATGACGGCGGTATGTGGAAGGTAGCTGTTACCGACCAGGGTGAAGGTATTTCTGATGCTGATAAGCCTTATGTTTTTGACAGGTTCAAGAGGGTCACAAAGAAAGGTGTCAAGGGTACGGGACTTGGTCTTGCAATCGTGAAAAGAATAGCTGAACTCCATAGTGGTGATGTGGGTGTGGAGAATAATCCGGATGGCAAGGGCAGCAGATTCTGGATTTCATTAAAAAAAGCCTGAAATAACTCAGCGACAGCTTTAAGGCAAATACCTTCTATCAGGGTCTAACCTCGTGTTAGGAGGGATAGTATGCAACTTGATGAAGTAATTATTACAAGGGCGATTGTTGAAGAATACTTTAAGGTCTTCTTAGAATATACTGATGTGGATGTGGCATTAGTTGGAGGGGGTCCCGCAAACCTCGTGGCTGCCAGATACCTTGCTGAGAGCGGAATAAAAACAGTGCTCTTTGAGAAGAAATTATCTATCGGGGGAGGTATGTGGGGTGGTGGAATGATGTTTCCCAGGATTGTGGTGCAGGAAGAGGCCAGATGTATCCTGGAAGATTTTGGTATCTGTCATAAAAAGTATCAGGATGGTTACTATGTTGCAAATTCCATTGAAGCTGTAGGAAAATTGATCTCAGGAGCTATTGATGCAGGTGCTCAGATCTTCAATCTCGTTGATGTGGAAGATGTCATGATTCGTGAGGATGATAGGGTGTGTGGTCTGGTTATAAATTGGGCTCCCGTGTCAATGGGGAGACTGCATGTGGATCCTCTTGCTATCCGTGCGAAGCTTGTGGTTGACGGTACCGGTCATGATTGTATTGTGTGTAGCACTGTACAGCGTAAAGTTCCTGGATCTAAATTCAAGGGAAAGCCTCTGGTGGGAGAGAAACCGATGTGGGCTGACGTCGGTGAGCGCATGGTCGTGGATGCTACCGGTGAAGTTTATCCGGGCCTTTTAGTGGCAGGTATGGCCGCTACTGCAGTTTCAGGCTCTCCAAGGATGGGGCCTGTTTTTGGAGGTATGATGCTGTCTGGTAAAAAGGTTGCCAGCATTGCTCTGGACATCTTGAGACCTTGAAACATATTTACGAAACCTGGGTCTAAAGGCGCATATTATTGGCCTTTGTTAGGACTTCAGGAAGGAAAAGTTTATGTAAGAGAGATACATGTATAGGGTGCTCGTGTTAACAACACGTGACACCTACTTCTAGCCGGGGTGGGGTAGCGGTTATCCTGTGGCCCTGTGGAGGCTACGATTCGAGTTCGATTCTCGATCCCGGCCCCATTTTAAAATGCCTGTGGCTTAAAGCTAAAGCTTATAGTCTTTTCGGCTCTGTGGAAATCTTATTTAAATAACAAATATGATCTTGACACCTCTGTCAAAGTTATGGAGGAATAATTCGATTTACTCCTCCCAAAAAATTTTAAGAACAATTATGCTTGAACGATATGCCTAAAAGTTTATTTTTTTGATTTCTTTTTAGGTGACGTGAGTGTTCCGCCTTCGTCTTTGATGCCTCCGAGACCTTCAAGAGTATCATCTTTGTCTTCCATAGCTACCACTCCCCGTTTATTTTTGGTATGATACTATTTTATTTGATTATACCATATAATTAATGAATATTGACTTTATTTAAGAATTACGTCCTTTAGGAATCTTTGTTTTCCTCAGAAAGTTGTATATTATAATATGCTGTAAGATTTTTAGGGATATTGTTTATACATGCTTCCCTATCGATTACCAGATGATTTAGACAGTCAATTTTCAAAAATTCATCATCTTTTGAATTCAGTACTAGTACACTGACTTTAAAATAGCACAGTCTTTCCAATAGTTGATAATTTGCAACTACAACTAATGGTGCATTTTGAGAAAAGATTTTAGGAGAACTCATTGAGTTTCAGTTGCCTGCGCGGGCAGTATTCTCCCGCTATATCCAATGGATATTCGCTTGTCAGGCATGCGAGACAAAGATGTTCCTTTTCGATGCCTATTGCACGGACCAATCCTTCTATGCTCAGGTATCCAAGTGAGTCAGCATTAATGACAGCCTCTACTCCTGCTACTGTTTTATGGGCTGCTATCAATTCATTTCTTGTGCCCATGTCTATTCCAAAATAGCATGGAGCCACTATAGGCGGGCTGCCAATGCGTGCATGTATCTCTTTTGCACCGGCACGCCTGATCATATCGATAATACGTCTTGAGGTAGTTCCGCGTACTATGCTGTCATCGATAAGGACTATCCTTTGGTCTTTGATGTTCTCGGAAATGGTATTCATTTTGAGTCGAACAGCGGTTTCGCGCATTGCCTGGCCCGGAAGAATGAATGTCCTGCCAATGTACCGGTTCTTCATAAGTCCTTCACTGTACTTTATATTGGCCTCGTATGAATATCCGATAGCAGAAGTTATTCCTGAATCCGGCACCGGTGATACGATATCAGCTTTCACGGGGTGTTCGCGTGCAAGTTCCCTGCCTATTTTCTCGCGAACATTATAAACCAGTTTTCCATTGATAATAGAGTCCGGGCGTGCGAAATACACATATTCGAACACGCAATGTGCGTGGTATTTTTCCTGAACCAGGCGATGGCTTTCAAATGTGTGGTTCTTGAATACAAGTAATTCTCCGGGTTCCACTTCTCTGATAAGTGTTCCATTGAGCGTGTCGATGGCTACACTTTCCGAAGCAACTATGAATCCGCCATCAAGCTTCCCTATACACAGTGGTTTAAATCCGAGCGGGTCTCGCAGTGCATATAACTGGTCGTCAATAAGGATAGCTAGGGAATAGGAGCCCTTTAGTCTTTTGATGACATTGGAGATCGATTCTATTGGATTATGCCTCAACAGTTCTTTTACGAGAAGGTGTGCGATCACTTCCGTATCTGAACTGGTAATGAATATACGACCTTCTAATTCCAATTCATCTCTTAAGACGCTGTAGTTTGCAAGATTTCCGTTATGAGCGATGGCTATAGTGCCGCTCTTATAATTTACTATCAGTGGTTGACAGTTCTCTATTTTCGAATCCCCGGTCGTAGAATACCTTACGTGACCCACGCCTACGTTACCTTTCAGTTCCACCAGGTCTTTCTTCACATATACTTCAGGTACCAAGCCCATACCTTTAATGGATTTTATATGTAAACTATCATGTACACTAATGCCTGTGGATTCCTGCCCTCTGTGCTGCAGGGCATAAAGGGCATAGTATATTTGGAGAGCGGTGGGGTTGTCCGTTGATGCGCCATCCTGCATCACAACACCCACAACACCACATTCCTCTTTCATCTATACCCCAAAAGAGAAAATAGTATGATCCTTAGAACTTGCACTTACGTTCCCATTTATAACTTCTCATGCGCGGTGTCCTACCAAAACCGCATGCAGTACACTGTTTAGTATGGATGTTAAGTGATACGCTACCGCAGCGCCTGCATGTGACATGTGTGCGCTTTTGCCTTTTTCCCATTGAGGGAGTACCTTTTGACATTTATCATCACCTTGTAAACTTTTTCGTCTCTCAATTTAAATTATCGTGATAAATACTATCTGTGAGTTAACAATGTATAATAGAGCGAACCTCAGACAGTATCATAGGATAAATATGTTACGGGGATACATATACTACGTTGTCACCCCTTATGATCACCGTACCAAGTTTTCTGGTCTCCCCTTCCCTCAGCTCTTCAGCCTCCTCGAGAACAAGGTTCATGTGTACATCGTAACCCTGCAGATTTCCTCTGAACTCGCGGGCTCCTTTCAATCTCACAATAACAGGTGTGTTCAAAGCATTGTTCAGTATATCAAGAGGTCTGTTTCCCATTTAAAGCCGCCTCATCTAAATAAATCAAAGTAGTCCTGAATGATATGTATCAACGGAATGATAGCATTATACTGGTCTCCATTGTGTATAGTCAGATATAAAACTATCGAACATAGTATTATATTGTTTAATATGGTGGCAGAGATAAGTGGTTGTTGACCATAACGTATTTAGAACATTGTACATATCTCTTGTCCTATTCAGATCTTTCAAGTCCTTTTGAAACACAGAATGGTGAACACAATGTACGGTATTCCCGTGGTAATGACCATAGCAGGTTCAGACTCAGGCGGCGGTGCAGGTATTGAGGCCGATATCAAGACATTTGCGGCTTTGGGAGTACATGGCACCTGTGCGATAACTTCTGTCACTGCGCAAAATACAAGGGGTGTGCTTAGCATCTACGATCTTCCTCCTCATGTGATTAGTGCGCAGATAAATGCCGTATGTTCTGATATGGATGTCAAATGGGCAAAGACTGGTATGCTTTCCTCTGCCGAAATAGTTTCTGTTGTGTCAAAAGAGGCAAAGTACCATGGATTATCTCTTGTGGTAGATCCGGTTATGGCAGCTGAAGCAGGTGGGGATCTTTTACGTAAAGATGCCGTAAGAGTACTTAAAGAGGAACTGCTTCCGGTCAGTAAGGTGGTAACGCCCAATATCTACGAAGCACGTACTCTATCAGGTATCGATATTAAAAATGTGAATGATGCCAAAACAGCAGCTAGGAAGATCGCGGAGTCAGGAGTCGAGACGGTAATTGTCACTGGTGGTCATCTGGATGCATCTGATGTGGTATATGAATCTGTTTCCGATACATTCACTATCATTAGGGGCAAGTTTCTCGAAGGTGGTACGCATGGCTCCGGGTGCACATATGCTGCTTCCATAACTGCATTTCTGGCCGGGGGTCATTCTATCGTTGAAGCTGCAACGCTTGCCAAATCCTTTGTAGAAAAAGCCATTGTGAGCAGTGTAAAAGTAGGACATGGAGTTGGCCCCGTGAATCAGCTGGGTTCGACTCTCAGGAATTCTCACAGATACGAAAC
>NZ_JBFXHJ010000116.1:0-6955 GCF_050177135.1 Methanomethylovorans sp. | reverse complement strand
TCTTCGGTATCTCTTTCATATATGGTGCCACAGGAACCACAAGCATTCCGGGTGTGGCAGCGAACATCGATATACTTCTAGGAAGTCCAATGGGGCTGTTATCTGTGGTCCTGATGATAGCAGGTCTGGGCTTTAAGATCGCTCTCGTTCCATTCCACATGTGGGCACCCGACACTTACCAGGGTTCTCCCTCAGTTGTGTCCTCATTACTTGCAGCAGGTTCAAAGAAAATGGGCTTTGTTGCAGCTTTCAAAGTGTTCATGATAGCTCTGATAGCTCTGCAGGCCGAGTGGACTACAGCATTTGCAGTACTTGCAGTGATCACCATGACCCTTGGTAATGTTGTGGCTCTCTCACAGACAAGTGTCAAGAGAATGCTTGCGTATTCTTCGGTCGCCCAGGCAGGTTACATAACCATGGCCTTTGTGGTTATGAGCAAGACAGCTCTGGCAGGTGCAATATTATATGCTCTGTCACATGGTTTCATGAAAGCAGGTGCATTCATAGCCACTGCAGCGGTCGTATACATGGTCCTTTCGGAGAAAAAGGATTCAGAAACTCCTGACGATATTGATAACTTCCGGGGACTTGGCAGACGTATGCCTGTAACTGCTCTCTGCATGACGATCTTCCTCTTTGCCCTTGCAGGTATACCCCTTACAGCAGGTTATATGAGTAAGTTCGTCCTCTTTGCATCCACTATAGAGGCAGGACTGGTGTGGCTTGCAGTGATCGCGATCCTCAACAGTGCGATCTCATTGTTCTATTACGCCAGGGTAGTAAAATACATGTATTTCCTGCCTTCTGATGGTGAAAAGATCGCAGAACCCATGCCTTACACATTTGCAATGCTAATTGCAGTGATATTTGTACTGGCTATTGGTTTCTGGTCAGAGCCGTTCCTTTATTGGGCAATGGAAGCCGCAAAGGTGTTGATCTAAGGAGGTAAAGAATATGGCAGATTGCGATCTATGTAGTGTTTCAATACCCACTGTCGTCCCAGTAAGGGTTTTTGTGCCCCGGTTTGAGAACTCGTATCCGGAAGGTATCTGGAAAGGGCTGTGTGAACCATGTCTTAAGGCAGCAAAAGAGACTGCTGATAGATTTGCCACATCCAGTTCATGCGGCACTGCTGGAAAATGTGACCTATGCGCAGCTATTGCCCAGCTGCAGCCAGCACAGATTTCCAGACCTTCTTTCTCAAAAGGACAGGAAGAAGATACTGTTATGCTCTGCAAAAAGTGCCTTGCTGCTGTGCAGGAAGCAGACAAGAACTGGCAAAAGGAAAAGGAACAAGAACATCATGACCACCACTAAGACCGGACAATAATTCTGGTCTTATTTTTTCTATTTTTTAGTTTCTTTTTTCATATTTGGCTGCCTGATTTTTAAAACATTATCACATATACACATCCGAGAAGCAGCAAGCCTGCTAATCCCATCAGGATACCTCCGAACGTGTAGTATCTGAGTGCTTCACCGGTTTCAAGTTCTGCAAGATCTCTGAATATCCAGAAAAAGGGATCGTTCACATGCGATACCAGGAAAGTGCCACATGCCATTGAAAGGAGACTGATCTCAGCCGGAAGTCCAAGCTGAGGAAAGATGGGCATTATCAGAGAAGGTACTACCAGCATCGTGACAACACGCGAACCTTGCACCGTCTGCACAGCCACAGCTACCAGGAAAGGTATCAACAGAGTAGGAAGAGCAAGGTCCAGGAACATTTTACCCAAAGCTTCGCCTGCTCCTGTCATTGTAAACGTGGCTCCCAGCGCCCCTCCTCCGCAAAGATCAAGCAATACAATTCCACTACGCCTGATAGCTTTTTCTATCCATTCATGCAGCTCTTTTCCATAAGATCTTGACCACACCAGACAGAGCAGCACACCGATCAATAAAGCCACATTGGGATCTCCTATGAATGCTATCAATGGATGAGTGAAGAATGCACCTGCCAGTATCAACAGAATGGGAAGACATATAGGAATATATGCTGAGGCTCTGCTTTTTGATCCTTTACTAAGGGAGGTTGCTTCAAGGACATAGTCATGTTCCTTCATCTTTATTGACCTTGTTGCATATCTGTATCCCAATATTGATATGGGAAAGGCTATCACAAGTCCCATGAAGAAGACTTTAGCAATATCCACATGCATCTCAGTGGCAGCACTTATTACAGCAGGTGAAGGATACAGAAGACCAAAGGATGCCAGTGTACCAAGTACGAGCGAAGTTGCAGCAATTCCGGCCGGAATGTTTGATCGACGGCTCACATCCTTAGCCAGAGGAGAAAATACCACAAAGGCAAGGATGGAACACATAAAAGGTACGGCAAAGATAAATCCAAGCATGTTAAGGGCAAGCAGTGGTCTTTTAGATACTTTGATCAGGTCACTGGCAATAATGGCCATGCCCCCGTTTTTTTCCAGTACTATACCTAAGATACTGCCGGCGGTAATTATTATGGCAAACTGGGAGAATACTTTTCCCATGCCAGAGGATATGGTACTCAGCGCTTCTTCAGGTCTGCCAGCCATTATTCCTATGCACAAAGAAGCCAGTACAAGACTAAGAAAAGGATGAAGCCTTACATAAGTTGTCAGTATAAGTACGAGTATCAGTGCAAGTAAAAAGATCAGCAAAGGCTCCATATGGATTATATTTGTTTCCTTGCCCTTAAACCTTAACACACAGAAGAGACCACTTGATCACATAAGGTGGTTTAGGATTTCAATAAATATCCTCAAAACAGGGGTATGTTATAACGAAACAGATGAACAATATATTATAATATCTAAAGTCCATGTTCAATAGACAACAACAGATTGGTCCGAGTTTTCAAACCAAATATTATCAACTACAGAAACCTTTATTTTGTTAAATACGAACAAGTTTTGAAGCAACATTCTTCATTAACTTATTTATAAAGCAGGTCATGAAGCTACACGATATACGATTTTTTATGTTCATAGTTATTATATTGATGACCAGATACTTTTCAATAATGGTGAATAGCCATGATTATGAAAAACGTACCTACCATAGTTTTTATTTTTTTATCGTTAACTATCTCCCTTACAGTATGCGGTGCAAGTGGATCGATCGTATATGTCGATACGGATGGAACCGGAGATTACAACTGTGACGGGAAAAATGATCACATTGAAATAAACAAAGCGCTGGCATATATTGATGGACTTGGAGGCGGTACTGTCTACCTAAAGGGTCCAAATACATACTGGATCGATAGTACCCTGAATGTAGGTGCCGACACTGTTCTTACAGGTGACCCAACAGCTGAGATCAAATTGGTTGCAAATGCCGGTTGGGCATCACAGGTTCCACTAATAAGGGGTAACAACGGAGCCGACAATATCGTCATCACCGGATTTACTATCGACGGTAACAGCGAATCACAATCCGGGATAACCAAGGGTCAAGGATATTATAATCTGATATTGTTCCAGAACTCAGATAATATCGAGGTATCCCATATGCGTCTGGAATGGGGTACAGGCGATGGAATGAAAGTTTACAACGGAAATGGTATAAAATTCCTTTACAACGACGTGTACAAGCTCGGTCATGATGCATGCTATATGTTGTATTCCAACAACGGGGAAGTTGCATACAATACTGTGATGACACGGACGAACAGCGCATGCAGGATCACGTGGGGATCACATTTCACTGTGCATGACAATGTTTTCTACTCTGCTTTATCAGGAGGCGAATCCACAGGTCCGGCTATCGAAATAGATAAAACAAATACAGGCAGTACAGCAGTATTTGATGACATAGAGATCTACAATAATAAGATCTATTCAATTAATGGAGCAGGCATCTGGATGTTTGCAGGATATCCTGATAATGTGATCCGTGCAAAGAACGTTCACATACACCACAATACTTTTACTAAAGTCGGACAGTATGCTACGAACACAGGATACAGCAATGCAGCCATCGTGATCCAAAATTTTAACAATACTATCATTGAGAACAATGTATTTGATGATGGTGGCCATGCAGCAATAAAATGGTATGTGTGGTCCGGGCACATCACACAGCAAAAAGCACAGTTCACCACCTATGTGAGGAACAATATCATAATGAATAGTGATGGAGTAAGTGGAGTTACAGGCTCAGGCGTGGGTATATGGAACACACAGCCATCCTACGCGAAGTTCATAGTTCAGAATAACAATATCTACAACAATAAGAATGGTCAAACCTATGGCTCAGGTTTCACAATGAGTGACAACCTCAATGTTGATCCACAATGTGTTGATCCAACCAATTCACAACTCAGTTCACGTGACTACCATCTTAAGAGCGAGGCAGGCCGTTATTCAAATGGCAAGTGGGTAACAGACTCAATATCGAGCCTACTGATAGATGAAGGTAATTCCAAATGTGCTTGCAGCAGCGAACCCTCTCCGAATGGCGGAGTAATAAACATTGGCCGATATGGTAACACTGCCGAAGCTTCCAAGAGTGGTTCATCATTGTCACCGATCTCAAATCAATATGAAGATTCACAAACCAATTATGATAACAGGTTACGTGAGGCAGCTCCTACCACTGTTCTTTCCGATTCCACCTATATTGACATTGGAAGGAGCAGTAGTAGTTACAGAGATGTTATGTGGTTCGATCTAAGTGAGTACAATACAACGGACACAATATCCGAGGCAATGCTTTCACTCTACTGGTATTATCCTTCAGCCAGCACCCGGAGTTCTGACACTGTGGTGGATATCTACAGGCCGGCTTTGGCATGGGATCCCGAGTATGTGACGTGGACTTCCCGGGATTCTGGTATCCCATGGAACACAGCAGGAGGAGACTGGTATGACAAGAACGGCATATCTCAGGGCAATAATCCATATGCATCTCTTACATTCCCTGCCAGCACGATACCTGGAAACAAGTACTATGAGTTCGATGTTACGGAACTCGTGCAGGAATATGTGAGCGGTGAACATGCTAATACCGGTTTCTTCCTCAAGGCCAGGACAGAGAGCGGGAATTACATTGCATTCTACAGCTCAGAGTGGTCCAATGCTGATCAGAGACCGAAACTGACCGTATCTGCCAGACCGTTCATTGCAGATGAATTGCCGGTTGCAGATGCAGGTTCTGATATGACCGCACTCACTGGTTCAGCTGTTAGTTTCGATGCAAGTGCTTCTGCCGATGATAACGGCATAGTTTCCTACTCATGGGACTTTGATGCATCAAATGGCATAACTTCTGAAGCCACAGGTGTAACAGCCACTCAAACGTATACCATTGCGGGTAATTACACTGTGACCCTGACTGTCACTGACACCAGTGGTCAGACAGCCACAGATTCATTGAAGGTGGTTGTCAGTGCTGCGCCAGTTACAAATATTGTCCTTGATCAGATCACTTATGATAACAGGTTACGTGAGCTATCACCGACCACTGTTCTTTCCGATTCCACCTATCTTGATGTCGGAAGGGTCACAAGCAGTTGCAGGGACCTCATGTGGTTCGACCTAAATGCATACAACACCACTGATATAATATCTGAAGCAACCTTGTCACTGTATTGGTATTATCCAACTGGTGCTACACGTACTTCCGATACTGTAGTAGAGATATACAGACCTGCTTCCGAATGGGATCCAAATTATGTAACCTGGAACTCCAGAACCTCTACTTCTGCATGGAGCACAGCAGGAGGAGACTGGTATGACAAGAACGGCATATCTCAGGGCAATACTCCATACGCATCTCTTACATTCCCTGCCAGCACGGTACCTGGAAACAAGTACTATGAGTTCGATGTTACGGAACTTGTGCAGGAATATGTGAGCGGTGAACATGCTAATACCGGTTTCTTCCTCAAGGCCAGGACAGAGAACGGGAATTACATTGCATTCTACAGCTCAGAGTGGTCCAATGCTGATCAGAGACCGAAACTGACCGTATCTGCCAGACCGTTCATTGCAGATGAATTGCCGGTTGCAGATGCAGGTTCTGATATGACCGCACTCACTGGTTCAGCTGTTAGTTTCGATGCAAGTGCTTCTGCCGATGATAACGGCATAGTTTCCTACTCATGGGACTTTGATGCATCAAATGGCATAACTTCTGAAGCCACAGGTGTAACAGCCACTCAAACGTATACCATTGCGGGTAATTACACTGTGACCCTAACTGTCACTGACACCAGTGGTCAGACAGCCACAGATACGTTGACGGTGGTTGTCAGTGCTGCGCCAGTTACAAATATTGTCCTTGATCAGATCACTTATGATAACAGGTTACGTGAGGCAGCTCCTACTACTGTATATTCTGATTCCGCATATCTTGACATTGGAAGAAGCAGTAGTAGTTCCAGAGATGTTATGTGGTTCGATCTAAGTGCGTACAATACAACGGACACAATATCCGAGGCAATGCTTTCACTCTACTGGTATTATCCTTCAGCCAGTACCCGTACCTCTGACACAGTGGTGGACATCTACAGGCCGGCTTTGGAATGGGACCCCGGGTATGTGACATGGACTTCCCGTGCCTCTGGTACCCCATGGAACACAGCAGGAGGAGACTGGTATGACAAGAACGGAGTTGTCCAGGGCAGTACTCCATACGCATCTCTTACATTCCCCGCCAGCATGGTACCTGATAACAAACACTATGAGTTCGATGTCACTGAACTCGTGCAGGAATATGTGAGCTGTGAACATGCCAATACCGGTTTCTTCCTCAAGGCCAGGACAGAGAGCGGCAATTACATTGCATTCTACAGCTCGGAGTGGTCCAATGCTGACCAGAGACCGAAACTGACCGTATCTGCCAGACCTTTCATTGCAGATGAATTGCCGGTTGCAGACGCAGGTTCTGATATGACCTCACTCACAGGTTCAGCTGTTAGTTTCGATGCAAGTGCTTCTGCTGATGATAACGGCATAGTTTCCTA
>NZ_JBFXHJ010000115.1:0-7271 GCF_050177135.1 Methanomethylovorans sp. | reverse complement strand
CGAACAATTGCATAGTTTCTGTTGCACTATTGCTTGCGTACATCCTGCTTTAGGTGCAGTTTCTCCAAAAGACTGGAAATGGAAATATGTTGACTTATTGTGGAGACTTCCCAGAGATGGTAGATCCACGTTTTCCTATTAATCACAAAAACATTAACTCTGACTCACTATCTAAAATCATTGTTTTTTGAGGTAAATACATGACTTCTGACACTATAACTTTCTCTTTATCTATTGTTGGAATGATACTAACATTTCAAACAATAGTTCTGATAGCACTTTCATATTTGCATTATTCGACCAAAAAATATGAACTAACAAATTATTCTCCCCTTGTATCGGTCATTGTCCCATGCTACAATGAAGCCCTCACACTTAAAAACTGTGTAACCAGTATTCTGTCTCAAACATATAAGAATTATGAAGTTCTAATAATAGATGATGGTAGCACTGACAATACTCTCGAAGTAGCCAATTCTTTAACAGATCCCAACATAAGAACTTTTGCAAAACCAAATGGTGGTAAAGCTTCAGCTCTCAATTATGGAATTGGGAAATCTAAAGGTGAGATCATTGTCAGTTTAGATGCTGATTCAATATTTTTACCCAACACCCTTTCAAAATTAATTTCTCCCTTCTCAGATCCTGAAATAATTGCAGTATGTGGAAACATAAAGATCTCTAATCGTAACACATTATTAACAAAACTTCAATCTCTTGAATATATTTCCGGTCTTAACATCCAAAGGAGAGCATTTGCATATTTAAATTGTATGCAAATAATCTCAGGTGCAATTGGAGCATTCCGAAAAACCCAATTGGTAGAAGTAGGTGGCTATTCCAGAGATACCCTTGTTGAAGATATGGATGTAACAGTAACACTTGCCAAAAAAGGCTATAAGATCGAGTACATTAGTAGTGCAATTGCTTATACTGAATCCCCTGAATCTCTTCATGACTTTCACAAACAGCGCTACAGGTGGAGTTATGGTCTTTTTGAAGTCATTCAAAAGCATAAACCCATCTTATTCAAATCAACAAGAATGGGTCTAATTGGACTCCCCTATATCCTGATCTCATTAATTCTGGAGATCTTCTTAACATTATCAACCCCTTTAATAATGATAGCAGATATCTTTTTCAATATCTCTTACAATGCCGTAGCTATCTTTTTAATGGTAATTCTATCAAGGTGTATCATATTCCTATATACCTTCCATCTAGATAAAGAGAATAAAAAATTAATTCTTTTTACTCCCATCTATATGTTATATATTCAGTATGTTAACTTGATAACAATAAAAGCCCTGTTCCACTTCACAACAGGCAAGAAAGCATCCTGGAACAAGATCAAAAGATTAGGTAAAAATACTTTACCTGTTCATAAGAAGAGGTATGCAGCTGATTGATCCTCTATGAATGTGCAGAATATATTGAGATATCCCCACAACGATAGTTTTGGGATCTATCTACTCTGTATAAAGTTTAAAAATAATCAAATGAAGATTCATTGCAAAGCAAAAAGGTATAAATAAAGGCTTATATATAATTTTATTGGGTACTAAATATGAAGAAAATATTAGTTCTGATATTAGCAATACTTTTCATTGCAGCTTCTCTCAGTGGGGCAGCTGTAGTGTCAGGAGATGAAAATTATTTAGGGGAATCTGGTGATCAGCCAAGAAATGGAGTAGATGAGGACAATGATAATCCTCGTGATACAAGCGATCAAAGTCCAGGTGACCGAACGAGATTCAAAGATAGTTGATCCTTTATTTGCTTTTTTTAAGATGGGGTTCTTCTCCCATTATATAATTTTCAAATCAATGGTCTGCCTATCAGGCGCTATGCTAAGAACACAGTAATTTTCAAAGGGTTAGAAAAGCGGTATCCCAGAAGTCGCGTCCATGAGCCCTGATAACTGACATTGTGGATACTTGGAGTTGCATGCATGAGGCAGTGTGTCAACTGAGTGAAAGCACCTGATCGAACCCTGCATAAGAAAGTCTGAAGTAAGATGAATTGAATTTCTCATCATGTCAGATGTACAACCCTCTCCTAACTCTACACCTCACCTACCCGAGGATTACGATACCCAAGTATCCAGAGTGATTCCATATTATGCCTCTATTCATCAGGAAGCCCTCTATCTTGTCAAAGCACTGCCATTCACACCGGACCTGTGGCTGGACACAGGTTGCGGCACTGGTTCATTTGTTAAGAAGGCAATTAGGGAATTTCCTAATACCAGGTTTTTGTTACTGGACCCATCTGAGGGTATGCTGCAGCAAGCGCGGGCAAAACTATCCGAATGCCCAACCGGAAGACTGGAATTCATGCAACCTTCCTCCACACAGGACCTTAAATGGGAGCGTAGCGACAAACCAGATGTAATAACTGCTATTCAATGTCATCATTACCTATGTGTTGAAGAGAGGGTCAAAGCAACAAAAGTGTGTTATGACCTCTTAAAAGAAGAGGGGGTTTACATAACATTTGAGAACATACGGCCCCTTACAGAAGCAGGTATCATCCTCGGGAAGCAATACTGGGGCAATTTCCAGCTGTCCATGGGGAAATCCCAGGAAGAAGTGGATAAACACCTTGCCCGCTTCGACGTGGAATATTTCCCCATCACAGTAGAAGACCATCTCAGGTCATTGAAGGAAGCTGGTTTTAGGACCGTGGAAATACTATGGTATTCCTACATGCAGGCTGGATTTTATTGCATGAAGTAATATCCTGAACTTTTCCATAACATCGATCTTTCTTTACTCTACAGTATCCCTGCTGTCCTTAAAAAATTAGTGAATACCTTTTTCGAGTTGCTTTCGTATTCCTCCCTTACGGCAGCGTGGTCACGCTTTACTTCTTCAGATGAGAGCTGTTTCAGGTCATCGTCTTCGGCCAGCCACGTGTCCAGCATGGATGCTGTCAGTTCCAGATGCCCCTGGAATCCGTAGGCATTGTTCCCTGCTTTGACCACCTGGTTACGACAATGCTTTCCCGTAGCCAGCAGCTGCATGTCATGTGTCAGCTCCACAGTTTCCCCGTGCAGGTGGAATATGGGTAATGTTGCTTCCAGTCCTTTAAAAATAGTATCTTTCTGACCTGCCGGTGTAAGTTCCAGAGAGAACTCTTTTCCATGTAAGTCCTTCCATCCCACTTCTTTTATGGGATTCCTTATGACCCTGCCACCACAGGCTTTAACGAGAGCCTGCATGCCAAGACAGATCCCCAGATACGGCATATCTGCCCTTGCAACCTGTTGTATTGCGGCGATCTCCTGCTTCATTGCCTTTGTCGTGTCATTTGCACTGGCCGGACCTCCCATCACTATCAGTGCTTCATAGCCTGTGGGATCAGGGATCTCTTCGGCACGTTCAATTTCAACGATCTCCTGTTCGATACTATTGCTGCGGAGGATCTCTCCCAGAGTTCCGGGTCCCTCTCTGGCACAGTTCTTGACTATCAGGACTGTCATGGATAAATGAGGAGTTTTGAAAAGATATATGTGCATCGCCAGGTTTTCAAAGAACGGAAGTGCCAGAACAGGAACAAAAGAGATAATGCTGAAGGGTTCCTTTCCTCTGTATCAAGGGGAAAGGAACCGTTTTCCGTTTTTAGGCATTTTTGCCAGCCATCATCGTACCACCGATGATCTCGTACCAACCAACCAACTTTTTTTGGGATTTATCCTTGCCTCAGCAATACAACTTTTGTTATTCAACTATTTAATCTTTTCTTCACTTTGCTATATACTAATTCTAATGATGATGAGGTGCTTTCTCCTTACAGACTTTTTTTGGATGAACTGTTAGGCATCGTTTATTTTTATTTCATGTTACTTGCAGTATTGTGCAAAGCTTCCGAATACTTTTCAAAAGCTGTCTGATTGTAACACACCAGGATTACTTTGTTGATAGTATTCGCTTCAGTGAGGAAATCCCACACGGACCGAACAGCGATGCCCGCAGCCCTCTCTACAGGAAAACCATAAGCTCCTATACTTATTCCCGGGAACGCAATAGATCTTACTTCATATTGCTGTGCAAGTTCCAGGGAACTTTGGTATGCACGATAGAGCATTTTGTCCTCTCCGTGAGTGCCTCCTTTCCATATAGGTCCTACAGTGTGTATCACCCATTTTGCAGGCAGGTT
Source organism: Methanomethylovorans sp. (assembly GCF_050177135.1). Lineage (NCBI taxonomy): Archaea > Methanobacteriati > Methanobacteriota > Methanomicrobia > Methanosarcinales > Methanosarcinaceae > Methanomethylovorans > Methanomethylovorans sp. The sequence goes on along the minus strand of NZ_JBFXHJ010000115.1, from coordinate 3,110 downwards.
GTATCCCCTGGTGATCCTCGCCTCTCCGGTGGGGCATCCTCCAAGCTTACGGCACTCTCCAAGCAGTTCCGGGCCAGCTGCCCGATGGATCGCTCCGTCCACACCGCCCCCGCCAAGCAATGAATTATTAGCTGCATTAACGATGGCATCGACCTGCTGTGTCACGATGTCATCCATTATGACCGAGATCCGTTCAGCTATTTCCATCATAGTGATGCTCCTTGTTCTCTCCTTATCCTTTGTATATAGTTTAGGACCCTGTGCATATAAATCCAGGTGGGTTTGCATGATCAATGTACATGATCAATGTGTATGGTAAAATACTAATAAAGACAATGATAATTTCATGGACCAGCGTACACAAAGCATTCTTTCTATATTCGAACAGATCAGCAGCATTCCACGGTGTTCAAAACATGAGGAGCGCATAGCAAACTGGCTCAAGGAATGGGCGTTATCCCACGAACTCAGCTTCAAGTTCGATAGCGTTAATAATGTAGTGATCACTGTTCCGCCGTCTTCTGGCTACGAGAGATCACCCTCGGTGCTCATCCAGGGCCACATGGATATGGTATGTGAGAAAGCCGAGTCAGTGGATCATGATTTTAGCAAGGACCCTATTAAGCTGGTCTATGATGGTGACTGGCTGAGGGCTGACGGCACTAGTCTGGGTGCTGACAATGGCATTGCTCTGGCCATGGCCCTCGAACTTGCCCAGGATAGAACAATCGCTCACCCTCTTCTGGAATTGCTCTTTACTGTAGATGAAGAAACCTCAATGCAGGGTGTCAATGCCCTGACCCCCGACTTCATTTCAGGGAAGGTCTTACTTAACCTTGATTCTGAGGAAGACGGCGTTTTCATTGTAGGCTGTGCAGGCGGTATCACTACCCGAATTGAGATGAGCATAGACCGTATTTCTATTCCGGGGTCTTATAGCATCTGCAGACTCATTGCCGAGGGCATGGCTGGTGGTCACTCTGGTGTGGATATTCACGAAAAGAGGGTAAATGCTAACAAGGTGCTTGCGGCAGCTATTGAAAAACTGCTGGATCCAACTATAATGCTGATATCTGTCGATGGGGGTAAAGCCCACAATGCTATTCCCAGATACTCACAGGCTATCCTGGCCTATCCAGGGGACAGCTTCGAAGAGATGGGATCGATCATTGCACAGCTGCAAAGTGAGCTGCGCTTAGAATATGCTGACAGAGAACCTGGATTGAGCCTGAGGATCGAAAAGGCGAGATTTGATGATAAGCTGCAAGCTATTTCTCCCGGCACTGCAGCGAAACTTGTCGGGTTGCTGTTTTCTCTGCCACATGGTGTTGCTTCCATGTCATCTGATCTGCCGGACCTTGTCGAGACATCCAGTAACCTTGCTACTATAAAAACATCACAGGACAGTATCACCATTGTCACAAGCCAGAGAAGTTCTGACATGGAAAAACTTGCACATCTTACTGAGAGAATAAATGCGCTGGCCAGATCAGCCGGGGCAACGGTGTTTAACAGTGACGGTTATCCTTCGTGGAAGCCGGACATGAGGTCTCCCCTGCTGCAGCAATGTAAGGAAGCATTTTCTTCAGTTTGCTGCGAAGATCCTAGGATAGAGGTGATACATGCGGGTCTTGAATGTGCCGTCATCGGATCTAAATTCGTGGGTCTGGATATGATCTCGTTCGGACCTACCATAAAGAACCCACATTCTCCGGATGAGCGGCTCTATATCCCTTCAGTGTCACGGACATGGGAGTTCCTTGTAGCTCTGCTTGCTTCTTTCAGGTGACATTTTATACTTTCTGACAGTAAATACTACTAAGGATAAAAGAGGGGAGTCTATGAGAAAATTTCCAAGGCCTATAGTGGTAGTTAGCAGATGTCTGGAATTCGATAAGGTACGGTATGATGGTCAGGTGATACATTCCCGCATCGTCAGGGACCTGGAACCATTCGTTGACTTTATAAAAGTATGCCCGGAAGTGGAGATCGGGCTGGGGGTGCCGCGGGAAACAATCCGGATAGTGCGTAAGGACGGGTCTTACAGGCTCGTTCAGCCAGCCACTGGTGAAGATCTCACAGACAGGATGAACTCTTTCACCGAGGGTTTCATAGAGGATCTGCAGGAAGTGGATGGCTTCATATTCAAGTCCAAATCCCCGACCATAGGGCTTCGCAACATCAAGATATATGCAGGCGTGGAGAACGCGCCGGTGGTGGAAAGGGGTACTGGTTTCTTTGCAGGGAAACTACTGGAAAGGTATCCGGGCTATCCTCTGGAAGAGGAGGACAGGCTGCGCAATACCAGGATAAGACAGCATTACCTCACTCATCTGTATACATTTGCAGACCTGCGACAGCTCAAAAAGTCTCCAAGCACGGAGGATGTGCAGGATTTCCTGAACAGGAACGAATTTCTTTTCCTGGCATATAACAAAGACATTCAGGTGAAGATGTTCGGACTGGTGCAGGATGGCTCGAAGCCGATGGACAAAATACTGGAAAAACTTGAGGCCCTGCTGAAACAGTTGATGGTAAGACCACCGGACCATGGGGCTAACATTCAGGCCTCAAGGGCAATGTTCCAGTCAATAGCTGCTGATGTGGCGGAGAAGGAAAAGCACTTCTTTGAGGCTGTGCTTGGCCGTTACGAGCAGAACAAGATCTGCTTCAGCACGGTTCTGGAGTTATTGAAGCTGCATCTTCTTATGTCCGGCAAGGACCCTGCATATCATTCATTCCTACTGCCTTATCCCGAAGAGCTTATAATGGAAGTGGATGAGGACAGGGATAAGGATTTCTGGAAGCAGGGCTGATCTCATGGATAAATTACAGGAACTGGCTGATCTGTGTATCGATTGTAAGAAATGCTGGGATGTGTGCCCTGTGAACATGGTCACAGCAGGCAACATCTATACTCCTCAGGGCAAGATCGGGTCATTGTCAAAGATACTCGCAGGAGAGGAGCTTACTGAGGATGAGTTCAATAACATCTATCTTTCCACAAGGTGCGGTGCATGTGATGACGTATGCCCTGTGGATATTCCTATAACGAATATCATCCAGTACGAGCGCAAGCTGCTGGCAGAGCAGGGTAAGGAGCCTGCAAA
>NZ_JBFXHJ010000114.1:0-7399 GCF_050177135.1 Methanomethylovorans sp. | reverse complement strand
ATATTATAAAGAAAGATTTATTGTAAGCATAATTGATATTTTAATTGTGATTTAGGTATTTTGTATGCAACACAAATGAGTTAATAACTTTTTGCCCAGTGTGATAAATTAGAACTATTTTGAAGTTTAAGTAAAGTATATACAGCAGTTTAACCCACTCTAACATATAAATGCAAGAATGGGAGTAACTACCATGTCAAAAAGGTCAAGACTTCTGCTGTTATCACTATTGTTGATCTCTATCTTTCTTTCAGGATGTTTGAACTCAAAAGACCTGCCTTCCAACATTGCAGGTCAATGCAGTGATGGTGCATCGTTTTCAGGTGATGAGTTCCTGATACTTGCACCTAAGACACTTTTTTCAGGAGGGGAAAGTGCTGTGACCATGGCTGCATTCAATGAAGGCCAGCCTGTTGTCAGATGTGTGGATTACACGCTTAAAGATGCGAACAATAAGGTTATCCCACTGGTACAGGCATCAACTTCAGATGCAGGTAATGCAGTGGCTTCCTTCGAAGTGCCAGAGATAAAAGAAGGGCAGTACACTCTGACCGCAAAACCCGCAGGTTCAGATACAGAGTTCACGACCACATTACAAGTAATTAGGAACAATCCCATCTTTATCGAAACCGACAAACCCATCTACAAACCCGGACAGACAATACACGGCCGCTTGCTCACTGTAAACAATAATCTGTTACCTGTTGAGCAACAGACCATGGTGGAGATCGCTGACGCAAAGGGTGTCAAGGTATTCAAAGAGAACCTCACCTCCAATGAATATGGTGTAACCTACTTTGACCTGCCCCTGGCATCAGAACTCAATCTGGGTACATGGAAGATAAAAGCCACTTCAGGCAGTTCCGGTTCAGAAGTCGACATCCGCGTGGAAAAATACGTGCTGCCCAAATTCGATGTACAGGTCACCACTCCTAAAGACTGGTTCCTTGTATCTGAACCGGTGACAGGCTCTGTATCTGCAGAATATTTCTTCGGGAAAACTGTAGAAGGCAATGTGACCGTAGATGCCATGCGCTACGTAGGTACCTGGGAACAATATGCCACCTTCACATCTGCGCTCAAGAACGGTTCAGTGGATCTTGAACTGCCGGAGGTGGGATATGCAGCGGGCACTTACGGTGCAGAGGGACAAGGAAGCCTTATGCTAAATATAACTGTAACCGATACCGGAGGTCACAGTGAAAGGTCCACACAGCTGCTCACTGTCGCCCAGTCGCCTGTAGTACTGAAACTCATACCCGAGTCTAATTCCATAAAACCCGGGATGCCTTTGCAGGTGCTGCTCGTGACCCAGGACCCCGGAGGTAAACCTGTAGATACCGATGTAAGTATCACTGCAAGTTTCACTGATGAGAATTACAATCAGGAGACGCAGCAGGATACTATAAAGACCCAGAACGGCACGTACCTGCTAACTTATAATGTGCCTGCCAATGCTCAGGCACTTGACCTTTCAGTAGACGTGCAGGATGCTTATGCATACGCAAACCTCAACGCTGTATATTCACCTTCCGCCAGTTTCATACACATCAGCCAGACCAGCGAGGGAGTTCCGAAAGTGGGTGAATCCATCACGTTCAAAGTGTACTCCACCAACAAGGGAACTGTATTCTATGATGTGTTTGCCAACGGCAGGACAGTATATTCTGCCACAAGCAGCGAATCGGATATAAGCATCCCTGTAACTCCACAGATGAGCCCCACTGCAAAAGTAGTGGCGTACATGATCAATCCCAACAATGAGGTCTCTGCAGATGTGCTGCCCTTTGATGTGCAATTCAAGACACAGGTAGACCTGGCTTCGGGCTTCAGCGAGGGAGAGGTGAAGCCGGGGGATAATGTGACCGTGAACTTTGATGCGGGCAGCCAAGCCATGATAGGTGTGTCCATTGTGGATGAGTCTGTGTATGCTCTCAGCGAAGGAAGGCTTAACCTGCAACAGGTGTTCAGCGAGCTCGAAAAGCGCTTCATGGAGCCTCTGGCTGAGGCCCATCCCACATACTACTGGTATCAGGAAGGAGCCTACAATGTGCTTGACAATGCGGGCATGGTGGTCATGGCCTCACCTGAACTGAATGTTCCGAAGGTGGAAGTTCCGCAGGAAGAGATGGTGATGGACGGATTTGGTGGAAAGGGCATGGATGTGGCAGTGCAGGAGGAAGCTGCAGTAGAGCCCAATGTCCCCGCTCCAACCGCATCTCCGGGGTCAGTCGGGCCTGACCAGCCTCTTGCTGAGGTACAGAGGGTACGTCAGTTCTTCCCTGAAACATGGATATGGATACCCGACCTGCTCACCGATAGCAGCGGAAAAGCAGACCTTGATCTGAACGCACCTGACAGTATCACCACCTGGAGATTGCATGCAGTATCCTCGGGACCGCAGGGTATAGGCATTTCCGAAACCCAGCTCAAGGTGTTCCAGGAGTTCTTCATTGACCCTGACCTGCCGTATGCTGTCATACGGGGCGAGCAGTTCCCGGTACAAGTACAGGTGTATAACTATCTGGATAAGGAGCAGCAGGTCTTCCTCACCCTGAAAGGCGAGGACTGGTTCCAGCTTGTGGGTACTGATAAAAAGCAGGTGACAGTGGCTCCGAACAGTGTGAGCTCTGTGAGCTTCACCATCAGGCCAACACAGATAGGCACCCATGTCATTGAGATCACAGGTCAGACCACAGAAAAGGCGGATGCTGTGAAGAAAGATATCATTGTGGAACCTGAAGGTGCGACCAGAGAGGTGGTGGATAATGGCATCCTTGACAATGCTTCGGTGGTGCTGGATGCTGGTTTGCCTTTTGATATGGTGAAGGATTCAGGCAAGATCCTGGTGAGTTTTACACCAAGCATTGTGGCACAGACCATAAGCGGTGTGGATGACCTGCTGGGTATGCCTTATGGCTGCGGTGAACAGAACATGATGCTGTTCTCCACGGATGTGGAAGTGCTGCGGTACCTGAAGGCTACAGGCCAGGAGAATCCGCAGATCCGGGCGAAGGCCGAAACATACATTATTACCGGCTACCAGCGCGAGCTGACCTACCGCCATGCTGACGGTTCTTTCTCTGCGTTCGGGGAAAGTGACGGGGAGGGCAGTCTGTGGCTTACTGACTTTGTGCTGTCACAGTTCAGCGGTGCCAGGGATATCACTACCATAGATGAGGATGTATTGAAGGAGGCTGCTGACTGGATAGAATCCCACCAGCAGGCTGATGGTTCATGGGAATCGGTGGGCTTTGTCATACACCAGGACATGATGGGGGGGGTGGATGGTGCATACGCTCTGACAGCTTATACCACGCTGGCGCTTGAGGAATATGGAGATACCAGCCCGGAGGTAATGGCAAAGGCTCAGCAGTATCTGGAAGCTAATCTGGCCGCACAGGACGATCCGTATGCTCTTGCCATCGGTACGCTGGCCTTGCAGAAACTGGACAGTTCCAAAGCTGACGAGGCTATGGACAAGCTGCTGACAATGGCAAAACAGGATAAGGATGGTACTTACTGGGGATATGATGAAGCTCAGGTATCCAGGCCTTATGGTTATGATACCTATGGCATAATAATGCCTTCGAGCAAGAATGTGGAGACTACGGCATATGCAACGCTGGCTCTTATTGAAGCCAGGGATCCGACTGCAAGCCAGTCTCTTAAGTGGATAGCTGCACAGAGGAATGCTCAGGGCGGTTTCTCCAGCACTCAGGATACTGTGATGGCTTTCAGAGCTCTCATGACCGCTGCGGCTTCGGCTGGCAGGGATATCGATGCCACGGTGTCGGTGATGGCTGACAATACATCGCTTAGAGAGGTAAGGATCACTCCGCAGAACTTCGATGTGGTACAGGTAGTGGAAGTGCCTGTGGATACGAAGCAGGTGACCCTGGGTATCGAAGGCGAGGGAGAAGTGAGCTACCAACTTGTGAAGAAGTTCAATGTGATCCTGCCGGATGTGGTGGAGCAGAACGAGATAGAGCTTAACGTAACATACGATGCCACGAAAGTGGCTGTGGATGACATCGTGACAGCAGATGTGCGGGTAAAGTACAACGGCATGCATGGCATCGGGGGCATGGTCAATTCCAGCGGCATGATGATAGTGGATATCGCTGTACCCACTGGTTTCAGTCCAGTCACAACGAGCCTGGATGTCCTCAAGGATAACGACACCATCACACGCTATGAGATCGCAGGCCGCAAGGTGGTGCTCTACATCGATGAGATGCAGGTGGGCGAGGAGCTTAACTTCACCATGCAAATGAAAGCGCTTTTTCCTGTAAAGGCAGCAGCCCAGGAAAGCAAAGCCTACTCCTACTACAACCCGGAGGTCAGTGCAGAAGTGAAGGGCGTAGAGATGAACGTGACGTGAAGGGGCTGGTAAGCCTCTTCATTTAGACTTTTTATTAATAGTTGGCAATATTTGATTGAAAATTGTCATATAGATCACACGGTCGACTAAATACTATTTTACCAATTGTACGTTATAAACAATAGGTGTTAACTATAAACCTGGCATACTTTTAAAAAACTTGCAAGAATATATTTAATCTGACCTGCCAATATCATTTCATGCCTGTAGAAACAAGGGAAATATCAGTCATTGGAAAAGAAGATTGTGGAATAGTCGATATCAGTGAAATGGTATCAGAGGAGGTCAAAAACTCAAAAATAAGAAATGGAACAGTTACAGTATTCTGCGTTGGTTCGACTGGAGCAATAACTACAATGGAATTTGAGCCAAACCTTTCAAAAGACGTTTCAGAAACTCTTGATAAGCTAATTCCTCTGAATAAGGATTATTTTCATCACAAAACATGGGGAGATTACAACGGTGGATCTCATTTAAGAGCATTGTTCATCGGTCCAAGTCTTACAGTTCCCTTTGTTGAGAAAAGATTGACACTTGGAACATGGCAGCAGATAGTATGCATAAATTTTGACCGGATTGAAAAGACAAGAAGGATAGTGCTGCAAATAATAGGGGAATTCTAAAAGGATCTTGTTTCTTCAATCTTCTTTATCTAATCATGTTGATGAGAACATCAGATGAGATTGCAGTTCCCATGCAAGTGCTAAGCCTCATCGATGATATAAGCCCTATTACCTTACCTGCTTGCAGGATAGGAGAACCGCTATCTCCGGGTTGTGGCATATCAGAGAAGAAACTTAAATAAAGCAAAGAAGATCCGGCATTGATCACTCTGCATGCGATTACATGCGTCTCATTGGCAAGCAGTGCATCATCCAATACAACTGCTTTGCCAAAGTTGGTTGTTTCAACTATGCAGTCAGAAGGAAGTTCTATCAGGGCCAGATCAAAATCTTTTACAAAAATCTTGACAGCAGCTTCCTTTCCATCCACTTCTACATGGTATTCTGTCCCATGAAATATATGAGAAGCTGCAACTATGTAATGCAATCCCTTTAATGAGATGACAGCGCCAATTACACAGCGTTTCCCCTTATAGAAAAAAGACCCGCCTGATTTTATCATAAACTTTTAATCTATGTGCTGATGATTTTAGTTTGATCTGTTATATAGTATGATACTGATGGTATTTATGATAAATTATAGCACAGCTGGATTATCTGAATTAACATCTATATTCTCCGGATCTTGCAACAAAACATATCGGGAAAACCTCTTACCTCTGAAATCCAGGTTATCAACCGGGATGAATGGGGCTTCTATAATCCCTTCCCGGATTCTGCTTCTTTAATGTCTCGCAGGTTCTTCACCTCTATGACACCTCCGAAGAACTCAACCTCTTGACCTGATTTACCGTTTTGCCCGCTCCGTGATCATGGCAAGCGACCCAGGCCGCCCACCATGGAGGTGATAGGAAAGTACGCAGAACTAAACAAATTATGGTAGAGTTTTGGCATGGGCTTCAATACGATACACTGAGAGGGAAATAATATAAAGGAAGGGAAGTTAATCAAAATATCGAAATAAGGGCTCTGTAGATAACCATTTTTTCATACATTTCAGGTCCAAAAAAGAATGTCGTTTGTTTGGAAGTGATTACAGAATATATTTATCTTACTTATTAATTAAATTTTGTACCTAATTGCCATCATATAATAGAATATATCCCTTGATAATGATTACGTAGTCAAAAAGGATTTTTTTATAACATTACATATACATATTTTATCTGAAGTAAACTGACTTTTCCAACAGGCCCCCTAATCCTTTTTTGTCTGGTGATTATAATAACTGATAGCCATATATCGCAAGTTCTGCCAGCACAAGAATAAGTACAAAATTCCCTATAAGTAATGGAGGGACCATTTTTTTAAGGGGAAATCCCGCGAGTGCAAGCCCAATTGCCAGTATGTCGCTGGGGAGTGGAGTCAGTGAGTAGACAAATATTAGCAAAACTACGTTCTTGTCACCAGCAACTTTTACTAATTGCAAAAATCGGCCTATATGTTTTCCGTACTTTGAGGGAACACATTGTTTTCCCTTTTTGCCGACAACATAGAATACAATATCTCCAAATGTAAGCCCTACACTTGCAAAAATTGCGATGTATATCGGATCAACTCCTCCTAAGGATATCGCGACCAGTGCTGTGTAGAAGGATGTTGAAGTGAACGCAGATACACCGCCTATGGCAGCCAGCAGAAAAACAACTAGATAGGTATTATGTACTCCCAAATACCCGACAATCTCTTCCGGCGGATAGTATACTAGAAAAACATACCATGCAAAAATGAATAAAATTAGCAGCCTTACGATCATAATGTCTCTTTTTCGGATAGAAACTGCATCTTCTGTAAGTATGCAGAAAGTAGTGGATTTCTCGGAACTGGCCGGTCCATTGATGTTGTCTTCAGGTGGCATTGATAATATTTATATATTATTTTAATAGATGAGGATTTTGATATAATGGAGGAGCCGAACTGCCGGTTCTGTGATTATAAAGGGATATGTGAAAGATAGTACAAAAGTAAGTAACTAAGTGTGTTTTTTGAATAACGAGAGGGATAATACAAATAACTATCAATAAGTAGAAAACTGGGCTCTGTAGAATTCCGAGATGCTTGAAGTGGTTCAAAGAAGCCACAGACCCGTTCCATAAAAGCGGCTCAGGTCATCAAGGAACTCATTAACCTTGCCGAGCTTGGAGAAGCACTAGGTCTTACCGAAGATGAGATAGAGTTCTATGATGCTCTTTAAACGAGCGACCGTGCAGTTAAGATACTGGGCGATGAGACCCTACGGACAATAGCACGGGAGCTGGTAGCCACTATACTATTAACTGGACCGTTCGAGAGAATGAAGTTTTTTTACTTATTTTCTAAAAATAGGGTCCTCTGAGATTTCCCCTCTATTGCGGTAATAATCATCCTTTTTTAGATTATCATAGGTGTATAC
>NZ_JBFXHJ010000113.1:0-7444 GCF_050177135.1 Methanomethylovorans sp. | reverse complement strand
TTTGATCACATTAGACCCTGGATGGATGTACCACCATTCTTCTTCCAGCATCAGGTAAAAATCACTCAAGTTCCTATTTAATGTTTTCTATATTTTACTGTATAATACTACTCATGCTCATCATAGAGCAGGTTTATACAGTTGTTTGCTTCCGGTCATAACAGATAACTAAAATAATATATTGTCAAAACCACTTAAGGGTAATGAGGGATGCATCATTTTCAGCAAGTTGAAAAATACCGTAAGGAAGGCTTTATTGCCTCTGGCCAAAGAAATACCCGTTTCTCCAAACACACTAACTGTTATAGGTCTCGCTGTGAGCATTGTAACAGCTATGATCTTCGCCAGAGGTTATGTGGTACTGGGTGGAGTGTTCATCCTTGTCAGCGGTATCTTTGATGTGCTCGATGGCGCCGTGGCCCGGGCTTCTAACAGGATGACAGCCTTTGGAGCTGTGCTGGACTCTGTATGTGACCGCTATGCAGATGCTATTATCTTTGTAGGCATCATTTATGGCCTTGTCAACGGGAGCATAGTCCCATATCCTTTGTTCCTTGTTCCGGATTGGCTCTGGTGTTCACTTGCCCTTATTGGCTCTTATCTTGTCAGTTATACAAGGGCTCGCTCAGAAGCCGCAGGCGCTAAATCTATGGATGTAGGTCTTGCTGAAAGGCCGGAGAGAATGATCCTTCTGGTCCTGGGTGCGTTCACCGGGTATTTAGTACCGGCCATCGCCCTGATCGTCATCCTTACACACATCACTTCCTTACAGAGGCTGATACAGGCAGAGCGCTCCCTGAGGACAGAACCATAAAGCGTTATTTTTAATTGCGTGGTCTGTTATACTATAGCAACTAACCCAACTGAGGATATAGAATGAAATATGAAGCTGATGTTACCATTGAATTAAAATCCGGTATGCTTGACCCGGAGGGTACTACAATTAAAAGAGCACTGGAACATCTGGGATATTCCCCGGAAAGTGTGAAGACCTCAAAGAAATATACCATCGCTCTTGAGTCAGAGAACATATATGATGCAAGAGAGAATGTGGAACAGATGTGTGAGAAGCTCATTGCAAATCCAATAATACACAATTATACTATCACCTTGAGGGAACTCTGATGACCGTTGCCATTATCCAGTTCGGCGGCAGTAATTGTGACCAGGATGTGCTTCACGTCCTGCAGGATGTTGTGGGTCTGGATGCACGACTTGTCTGGTACAAGGAAGATACCCTCTCTGGTTTTGAAGGTGTGGTGATCCCCGGTGGTTTCTCCTACGGTGATTACCTCAGGGCCGGTGCCATAGCAGCTCGCACTCCCATTATGGAATCAGTGAAGGAACTGGCTGCAGGGGGCAAGCCAATTCTTGGTATATGCAATGGTTTCCAGGTACTTACAGAATCCGGCCTGCTTGCCGGTGCCCTGACAACCAATATGTATCCCAAGTTCAGGTGCCAGCCTACCTGTCTGCGTGTGGAAAGCACAGGAACCCCATTCACCTCCAGGTTCAAAAAAGGTGAAGTGGTACGTATCCCCATAGCCCATAAGGAAGGCAATTTCTATGCCACTGAGGATACTCTGGCACAGCTGGAACACGATGATCTTGTGGTTTTCAGATATACAGATGCAGAAGGCCATGTTACTGATGAGGTCAATCCCAACGGTTCACAGGAGAACATCGCAGGCATTGTCAGCACCTCCCGTAATGTACTGGGCATGATGCCACATCCGGAGAGAGCTTCAGAGGATATCCTCGGTTCAAAGGATGGGCTTAAGATATTCGAGTCAATGGCAGATCACATAACAGGTTCTGCATGAACCTATTTTTCTTTAAGCACGTTCATAGCGGTCTTCCACGAATGCCTGACAAAATCCGGCAGAGTACCATGTTCCCTGCTCCAGTCTTCAAGGAACCGCTTTGTTTTCGGGTCTGAAGGATAACCGCTTCCCAGATCGATGCAAATTCTCTTTTCCAGTTCTTTTACCAGTTCATCCCTTCTTACCTTGGCTACGATGGAGGCTGCTGACACTATCGGATATGTGGCATCGGCCCGGTGTTCGGAAATCACTGTCAGCTCTTTAGACTTTTCAGGAAGCTTCTTTGCATACTGTGCTTTCAGGTTTGTACCGAACCTTACTGCATTCACATCTGCAGCATCGACATAGGCCATATCGGGCTGCAATTCTTCAAGCACCCTGGAAAATCCCAGGACCATTATCTGGTTCATGCTCATGACCTTACGCAATTCATCGATCTGCGAAGGTGATACCTCAAAAATGTAAACCTTTTGTGCATATTTCCTTATCTGATGTGCGAGATGCTCTCTTTTCTTAGGTGTGAGTTTCTTGGAATCTGCAACCCCCAGGTTCTTCAGGGAATCCAGCCTTTCCTCCTCGGCAAGCACTCCTCCGATGCACATCGGACCGATCACAGGTCCTTTTCCGGCTTCATCTATTCCTGCTATCCTCATCTCTTATTACAACCAGTGCAATGCATAAAAGTTGATATGGTCAGATGAACAGTGTGAAGATCAAAAAACCAATGGTCATCATGATTATTGAATGCTTAAGCCCGGACATCACGTTTCCTTCTCCCATGGCACCGGCCATAAGTCCGGAGCTAAGCCCCTGTATCAGGGCCGCATGCTTGAACAGCTGGGTATAGGCATCCAGATCAAAGCTTCCCAGGAAACCTCCGCTAGATCCCGAAGCAGCCATTTTCTCGCCAGCTGCGGCCATTTCAGAAAGGAAAGTAGTGGATATGACGAATATCACACCTACGAACACAAGGAAGGAAATATAGATAATAACGATATAGATCATCATGCTCATGCTTCTTTCCCGGCGCATGGCCTGTTCAGAGGCGGCATCCCTTGCGGCAACTATAAGGACTTCACCGATGTCACCGCTCGATTCATTTGCCTTGGTGATGAGAGAAAGAGAACGGGTTATAACCTGTGTTCTTAATCTGTTGGCAAAACGTATCAAGGAGTCATTGATTTCAAGACCCCAGGTAATATCGTTCCATATCTTTCTGGTCTCCTTGCTCAGGGAATTTGTATCTGATCTTGCCATCAGGTTTATGGAATCCCTCAGGGTCATACCAGTTTCGTTAGTGCTTGCCAGTTTTTTCAACATGTCAGGGAAATTGTTCTCTATCTTTTTTTTCTTCATATTCTTGATCTCATGGAATATTGCCAGTGGGATAAGAACAATGAAAAGTGAAAGAACAAGTTTGTCGTCAATGAAATCCACAAGTTGTGCAGGAGTGACAATAGTATGCATGTTTAGGGCAAAAGGTATCATCAGTACAAGCAATGCAAGAGGAACAGTAACTATGGCTGAGAAGAGGGGGTTAGCGAACATGGGAGCCAGCGGGTTCTTTAATGTGTTCTTTAAATTGAGCTGTTTTTTAGATCTGATAAAACCTTCATAATACTGCCTTTGCTTTACTTTCTCTTCATTCTCTTCGATGAGTATTCCATTTTCATCGAATTGCTGTTGCAGATGCTGAGGAACCTGGGGTATATCGTGCTTCATTTCGGCACGTGTGGGCAGAAGTTCTGGCTCACCCATCTCGCTGGGGGTGATTATACTTATCATTACCACGAACATCACGGAACCCACGGGCAATACTCCGTAGATCACGGCGTATATCATGGTGGTAGTACCAGATCCCATGACTGCCATCATGACACCCATTATGATAATGAACAGGGGACCAGCTACAAATGCAGTTACATACGACTCAGCCAGTAATCCCAATGTTTCCAGGAATCCCTTCTGGTCTGTTTGTGACTTCAGCAGGTAGCTTTCGGACTTATCCTGGAAGTACTTTGAAATGCTTCCACCACTATCAATGACCGTAAGCAGATTATACATGAGATCCTGGAAACGGTCAGAAGGTGTGATCTCACATGCATTGGAAAGGGCTGTTCTCAGATCATGGCCGAAATAATCCATGTCCCTCACAATTGCATCAACTTCCAGTGAAACTTCTCCATAAGTGTTCACGGACTTTGCAAGGGCTTTGAACATATCAATGATGTTCATACCCCCCTTGCTCATAGCATACATAAAGGTTACAGCGTATGGTAATTGCCTGTTGATCTTGCCTTTTCTTTCGCTTGCCTGAAAACCGGGATAGATCATGAACAAAGCATAGGTCACTCCACCCAGAGAGAATGTGGAAAATACTATTATCAAAAGGGCAATGAACAATTCCTTGAATTGTAGTAACCAGGCTGTGGATGAACCGAAGGTAAGTTGTGTTATCTGTCCGGGAAGCCCGATAACCGATACTATGGTATAAGCAACAAGCAATCCCAGGATGGCACCAGCGATACCACATAGAAGAGAGTAGAATATGGCATTGGAGATATACATCTCATATGACATCGGTATGCGGGCTTGTTTGAGTTGCATCTGCAGGTTAGCATAGCTGTCTTTCTTCTCCTGTATCTTGTCTCCAAGGATCACAAAAGGTATCTTCTTAAGGATGTTCAAATACAGGATCAATTTATTCTCTATTGGTGATCCAAGAGGATTATTTGCATTTCTTTTAACCTTTAATGAAAAAGAAGTAAGAAGATCTTCGATCAGAGCTTTTGGGTTTCCAGATCTTTTTTTTCTGGCCATTGGTCTATTGTTGGAAGCAGGCTGCTCTAAGACCTGATCATCTTGCAGCATGCCGTGCTCATCTGTATTTTCAGAAACCTGTTTTTCATTCATATTGGCCGTATCGATCTTATCGTTCTCGTTATTCATGAGCCGACCTGTGATATTCATTCAAGGTTCAGTTTCTTCAGGAGCTTTTCAGGTGTAGATTGGTATGAATTGATAGTGTCAGAAATTTCCTTGAAGTTAGTGTAATTATTTTTCACCATGTATTCTAATATTCTTTTTCGATTGCGCAGTTCTTGGTCTACCTTTGAACTTGTCCATCCTCTGCGCAGCCTTATATCCATAAGAGCTTTGGATTCACCTGTCCTTATGAACATATCCCTTTCTGAATCCCATACAAAAATATCGTTAGTGCGGATGTTCCTGGTATTAGGATCAATATCAGTGATCTCCACCAGTTTGATATTCCTTCTTACACGTTTACCTTTGGTATAGGTCTGGGATTGGATGCTCATGATGTCCAATGCCTGGATCATAGTACGGGGTACACTGATAGGCGGGTTCTCAAGCCTGTGGATCGCAGAAGCTACGGAATCCGCATGCATAGTGGAGAAAGTTGTGTGTCCTGTTGACATGGCCTGGAAAAGTGTTAGTGCTTCCTTTCCTCTCACTTCACCTACAAGCAGGTATTCAGGTCTTTGCCTTAAGGCCGCCTTAAGCAGGTCATACATATCCACAGCTCCACGTTCATCTGCAGTGAAAGAATCTCTGGTAACGCTGGGTATCCAGTTAGGATGAGGTAGTTTAAGTTCCCGTGTATCTTCCAGGGTAATGATCTTTGCCTTTTCAGGAATGAACAGGGAAACAGCGTTAAGGGATGAGGTTTTACCTGATGCGGTACCTCCTGCATAGATCAGGCTCTTATTATTTTCAATGCAAAGCCAAAGATAAGCCATGGATTCAGCTGAGAACGTACCCCATTTGATAAGGTCCACAGGAGTGATAGGAACATCACTGAACTTACGTATGGTAAAAGTACTACCATGTGCAGTGACACATGTACCCAGGGTCATCTGGATCCTGGACCCATCAGGCATCGCAGCATCTATCATGGGTTCTGCCACTGATATATGTTTTCCACTTCTTTGTGCGATCTGGATTATAAATGAGTTAAGTTCCTCTTCCTGAAAAACAATGTTTGTTGCAATGTTTGTGTGTTTTCTATGGTACAGAAATATAGGTAATTCGTGCCCGTTGCCTGAAACATCTTCAATAGAATCATCATGCATAAGAGGATCGATCTTATTGAACCATATGAAGTCCCTTTTAATATAGTAGGAAACTTTTGCCATCATCGCAGGTGTAACTTCAATAGAGTAATCTTTTATGATAGAGGCTATCTTCATATCCAGTATTTTTTCCTTGTCTCCTTCCTCATTTATTTTTTCGACAAGTAATACATCTCTAAGTCGATCCCTGATCTCCGTGAGAAATATTTTTTCAAAATCTGTCATTTCAGGTTCGACCACATAGTACAGATGATTGTTCCGCTCAGCATTATAAAGGATAACTACGAAAGTATAAGGTTCGTTGATCCAATAGCGTTCCACTTCCTGATATCCTTCAAGGCCACTAAAATGGGATATTTGGCCGTGTATAAGAGGATCATATCTTTCGATCTCTTTTTCTTCTTGTTGGAACAGGCTGCGGATCTTCTCTATGACCGAAGGTTTTCTTTTCAAGCCTCCTTCAGTTATAGTACATTCGATAGGATCTATTTTTTCGAGCACATCTTTTTTAATATCAACTGCATGTGCGTAATTTTCTTCTTCTATTTCATTGGTTATTGCTGATGATTTGATGGTTTTTTCTGTTGGTACTTTTTCAGTGTTTTCCTTTGCCACGGGTGTGCTGGTTTCGCTTGTGATCTCCTGTAAAAGTGTGGAGTTCTCAAACGATATATTTGGAGCATGTTCTAGGAATGGTATTTTATTTTCAGCATTCGGAAGGTCAGAAAGATGCTCTTTCTCTATATCCGTTCCATTCCTTATATGCTCTTCAATATTTCGTGACATTCCAAATTTAGGGGAACGGGGCACCAGTATTTCAATATCCTTTAATAAAGATTCAGCACTTTCACCAGTTTTAAATATATTTGCAACAGCATCATTTTGATCAGTTTTGTTTTCTGGTATGAACTCTTCAGCAGGTTTAGGAGCGCTTCCTTTCATTGCTGGCGGTATTTGATCTATTTGTGAGCCAGTGGTCTGCTTTTTGATCCTCGGACGATATATAGAGACCTCCGAAACATCCAGCTCTTTTTTTTCATCATCGATCAGGTTTTTGTTTTCAGATGTGTCCATCTCTTTTTGTTGTAATGTGTCAAGCTCATCTATAACACGATTTTCAATTGTTTCTTGAAGTGTCGTACCTTCTTTGTTTTCATGTATATTTTCCAGTTCCTCTTTTTTGTCTTTTTCTTTCACACTGGAATTCTCTGTCATTTTTCCACCAATCTCTAAAACATACTATATTATAAATTATATTATATTAGTTTTATAGATGATTTGTCTTTATATATAGTTATTGTTGCATCAATAATCCAAATATAATCCAAATTTTAAGCTCTCAATCCAAGTTCAATCAAGAGTCACTACCACAGTATGCTTTTATTCGTATTGTGTGTGGGGTGATAGTATCCTTTTATAAGCTAAGTATAAGGGTCTATCTGAAAAAGAAGTAGCAGGTACAAAATCTATGTAGAAACATATATATAAGATA
The DNA here is from genome assembly GCF_050177135.1 of Methanomethylovorans sp. Lineage (NCBI taxonomy): Archaea > Methanobacteriati > Methanobacteriota > Methanomicrobia > Methanosarcinales > Methanosarcinaceae > Methanomethylovorans > Methanomethylovorans sp. The sequence goes on along the minus strand of NZ_JBFXHJ010000113.1, from coordinate 35 downwards.
TGATTATAGATTTAATTGTTTATTTCCATCCTCTT
>NZ_JBFXHJ010000112.1:0-7474 GCF_050177135.1 Methanomethylovorans sp. | reverse complement strand
CTTCCTCTGCCAGATCACTTATTCCTTCATAACAAAAACCTGTAGAGAAGACTTCCGGGAGTACAATGATATCTGCTCCTGATGACACCGCCTTTTCTGCCATGGACAGAGCTTTAATTATATTATCCGTTTTAGAGCAGTGTTCCACTTCCATTTGTATACATGCCGCATTTATGGAGACCGTAAACCATCACCTGCCACATCATGTTCTATGAACGGTTTTATATCAAGCACCGGAGTACCATCAATGGCATCCAGACCTCTGACAGTAAGCATATTTCCTTTGACTTCCAGCAATTCCACCAGCGTAAGCCCTATACTGTTGGGTCTTCTAGGCGACCTGGAAGCAAAGACACCTGATAGCTTCCCATCATAACGGCGTTTTTGGATCAGATCGTAGCCCTCCGAGCGGTCAAAATAGAACAGCACATAGATCTTAGAGAAATCCGTTATATCTTTAAGGCCATCCTGCAGTTCTTCTTTCAAGACTATCTGTGATATCGAAGAATACATCTTCTCATCAAAAACAGCTTCCTTAAAAGCATTATGTACGTATCCGACAGGATGCATTTGAATAAGTTCGTCATGCTCTATATCCAGATTATCACTGCCTGAAGTTATCAATGATGACGAAAAAGATATGTTCGAATATGATATCACATCTCAACAAGCTTTGTTTGCTTTGTTTTTGGAGTAAGCCCACTTAGGTCCACAAGGTCTTTTATCGTTTCCATCAGTATAATATTTGCCATGGAGACCATTTGACCATCTTCTGCTTTTATTTCATAGGCAGGATCATTTGCAGGTATGGATATCCGCGTGATCTCACTGCGATAGAGTTTCAGGTTCTCGTCCCTTGAAAGTGTTATCATGCATTCGGAAGATTCAAGGCAATTGGCAACACTTTTGTTATTGATGCCGAGATGCAAAAGTTCTTCCCGGAAAACTGGTCTTTTGAAGAGCCGTGAGATGATATAAATAGAAAGGGGCAGACGCATTTCCATGTCCAGGTTCTTGATCTGATCACTTACTATAGAGTAAATATCTGTGCACTTTTCATGATGCTCCAGGCGTTTGTAGACCTTAGAGGGAGGGACTTCTATCTCCTGCAATATTTTGAGGTCACGCAGAGCCCGCAGATACCCAGTCAGTACCAGCCTGTGTTCAACAAAACCTTTGTCTTTAAGCTCCCTGGTGATAGCGCTTATGGACAATTGCCTATCTGCAAGCACATCATTTATCTTCTCAGTAAGATTCTGGGACATGGTACCTGACTGATTGGTAACAGAATTGGATATATTTATCGGTCTGCAAAAGAATAGGATAAAGAACTGTAGTGTTACCTCCAAAGGTTACGCTTAATTACAATGGTGATGGTATGTTTTCCAAAAGATGTGTTTCTCTGAACACCAACTGATAAGTAAATGCAGCAGTTAATGTAGTGTTTCAGAGTTTCATGATTCTGTCCATTGAGAGGTGCCAGGATGGAACCACACAAGATCAATGTTTTCACTAAGAACCCAACAAGACCTTTAGATGTCACGAACAGGTCTATAGGCCAGCTAGTAGACGGCATGCTATATACCGGATTCCAGGGCAGGAAACTTGCCGAATCTGTGCAAGCCTGGAACAATATGCTCAAAGAAGAAGATCTTACTGTCATGATGGGGCTTACAGGTGCAATGGTACCTGCAGGCATGAGGAAAGTGATAGTGCATCTGATAAAGAACAGGATGATAGACTGTCTGGTGAGCACGGGAGCGAACCTGTTCCATGATTGTCACGAAGCTTTTGGAAAGAAACATTATGTTGGATCTCACCTGGCCAACGATGAAGAACTTTTCAGGCATGGAGTGGACAGAATATATGATGTTTTCGCTTTTGAGGAAGAGTTCAGACATACGGACCATTTGGTAGCAGATTTTGCCAGAGGACTTCATGGGAAGAGAATGTCCTCAAGAGAATTCATAGGCCTCCTTGGAAAAAAAATATGCGAAGATGGAAATGGTGATGAATCCATAGTAGGTAGCGCGTATAAGTATGGTGTGCCCATTTTTGTGCCAGCTCTTGGTGATAGCTCCATCGGAATAGGATTGACCATTGCAAGAAGGGCAGGGGTTGATGTTGATGTGGACCAGATAAAAGATGTTGACGAAATAACCCGGATAGTTGAGATGTCTGGTAAGACCGGAGTCGTTTATGTAGGCGGGGGAGTGCCCAAGAACTTCATACAGCAGACAGAGGTTGTGGCTTCCATAATGGGTGCCGATATTGCCGGGCATGATTATGCGATACAATATACCACAGATGTTCCTCACTGGGGTGGCCTTTCAGGATGCACGTTCGATGAGGCTGTTTCCTGGGGCAAGATAGCTGCAGACGCAAAGAAAGTCCAGGTCTTTGTGGATGCGACCATTGCACTTCCCATTGTAGCCCATGCACTGCATGAGAAGAACATGCATGAAAAAAGAAAATCCCCACTATTCCTTTGGCAGGAAAATGGAGAACTAACTATCGATTTTAAAACATTCTGAAATCACATCACCTTTATTAAGATTAAAGAACATATAATATTGGCAAAAAGTGTTCTGATGGATTAACTGAATTTTTGGATCGCTTGTACTTGTGAGTTTCGAGATTTAACTGGTCGCGGTCCATATGAGGTACATTCAGAGGTTAATGCTATGAATAAACGGACAAGAATTATCAATGATCCTTCCGAACTTGTACCACTTCTCCAGATCTTTGGGTCTAAGCGGCATAAAAAAGTATTCGATGCACTCTTAAATTTATGGATGACAAAGGATGAGCTTGAGGAAACGCTGGGAACGGATGTTGCACAGAGTATAAAGATCCTTAAGAAAAGTGGGTTGATCGAAAGCCAATGGCATATGCCTGAACCTGGAAAAACACCACAAAAAGAATATCATAGTTCTTATTCGAAAGTCCAGACCAATTTTCAATGTTCTGTGGAGGATATGAGTGATATCATAATGCTGACTTTCAAGCCTTATGAAGAAGTGAAGGACGTAATAGAAGAACTGGAAAAACTTGTGATCGAGGGGAACGAGTCCATGAGCAGCCTGACAAGAGCATTGAACAAAAGCCCAATGTATATCCGTGCTGTGGCACGGAGGTCTGATAAACTGGCAGTGATGGGACAACGCATCAAGGAAGTAGAGGATAAGGAATGATAGAGCTTCTTAGCAGTAAGAGTGGTATAACCAAGTTCCAGATACTCATTGAAGTGGCTGCCCATCAGCCTAATGTTCGGCAAAAGGAGATAGCTGAAAAGATCGGTGTAACACCTCAGGCAGTTTCAGAGTACATTAAAGAACTTGTGGCTGAAGGACTGGTGAGCTCTGAAGGAAGAGTGAGGTACCGGATAACAAAACAAGGAGTTGAATGGGTTCTGGAAAATGCCGCCGAGATGAAAAGGTATGCAAGGTTTGTGATGAGCGACATCATAAGTCATGTATCCACCTGGACCGCAATAGCTGAAGAAGATGTGAATGCGGAACAGGAAGTATATCTTACGATGAGGAACGGTTTACTCTATGTGAGCACACAGAATGTCACTAATGCCACTGGTACGACCATCTCCGCTGCATCGAAGGGAGAAGATGTAGGTGTCACCGATCTGATGGGACTTATCGACCTGGAAAATGCAAGCATCACTGTCTGTAAGATACCACGTGTAGAAAGAGGTGGATCCAAGAACGTTGACCTGGAAAGATTGGAAAACCTGGTCAGATCAAAATCATATCTTGCTACCATAGGAGTTGAATCTCTTATAGCTCTGAGAAGGGTGGGCAGGGAGCCACATGTGATGTTCGGAGCAAAGGAATCCGTTATAGAGGCAGCTTTCCATGGCCTATCCTCATTGGTACTTGCTATTGATGAAGAGGTTCCTGGCATACTCAGCCGCCTCGAAAGCGAGAACCTGGAATATGAACTTGTCGACCTGTCCCTGCATTGAACTTACCGGAGTCCATAAATGAGGGTCATAGCTATCTCAGATACACACATTGAAACCGGAAAAATACCGGAATATCTTGCGGATGTGATCGCAGATTATGATATCATAGCTCATGCAGGCGATTTCACATCTTACGAATGCTACAAGGCTTTTGAAGCAACCGGTAAGCTGAAAGCTGTGCATGGTAATGCAGATGAGGCTTTGATAAAGCAGGAACTTCCGGAAAAGATCACATTTGAAGTGGGCGGCATAAAGATAGGTATAGTCCATGAAGGAGCCCTCTCTCTGAACGATACCACTGCTCTCAGATACCTTGCCCTTGAGATGGAAGTGGACATACTTGTTTTTGGCCATCTCCACAGACCTCTGATCGAAAAGAGTGATGTATTGCTCATTTGCCCGGGATCGCCTACAAAACCCAGAATGTCCGACCCATGTGCTGTGGAGATCGACATCGATAATGGAAATGTTTCCACCAGAATTATTGAGATCGTTGGCCAGTCCTGCGACTATATAGAATATTCACGCAAACTTGCAGAGGGTGACTAAAGCACTCTATGGAGTACTATTGACCGTTTCGATCTTGAACATTACCCCTGTATCTTTTAAAGTCATCTGCACCTTGTCCCCGAAATTTACGATCACATCCATATCTACATGGTTTCCCCAATCATAGACATAATCATAGGGACCTTTCACAGGAGTAAAACCAAGGGACATCAAACTGCGGGTAACCTCAGAAGGCCTTGCTCCATTACTATTGAACCAGATCAGAAGATATGTTTTCATGATACACCCATCAACTATTGATTATTGTTGTTTATGGCTCTTTTGCTCCAAAAAAGATAAGCACAAGAGATAGAAAAAATTACAGGTTGGGAAACAACCTGTAAGATCAATATTCTTCCTGCAGGGACCTGAGAGCCTTCAGCACCATGGATGCATAGTGCTTTGCTTCGGTCCTGTAATGTTCTTTTGCTCTCAAGGCATCCGGATGGGACGTAGAAAGGACTTTAAGACGTTCCAGAGTGGCCCTGGCTGTGTCAAGCACCCAGAGATCCCTGGTTTCACCGTCGACTATGTACATTGACTCAGGCCTTATGGATGTACGGATCTCGCCTTCCGGGGTAGTATACGTACTGGGCTTGCCCACGATGGCTACGAATTCAGGTGTATCACATTCTGAAAGCACCTGAGCGGCTTCTGGTTGGTACTGACCTGCATATATGAAGAATGAACCTGTTGGGTCAGACACTCGCCCACGCCAGTACTCGGATTCACTGCCAATGTCCTCTTTCTCCGTAAGGGTTCCCACTATGAACATCCTGTTTACTTTTGCGCCCGTAGGAGTGAATAGATACTGTGGAGAATATTGGTCGTTCCCATCCTTGAAGGTCAGATTGGATTCCCTGAATTCCTGAGCGAATATCCTTCTGGCAACTTCACGGGTGTAGCCTGCCATTTAGAACACCTCCGCTGCATTTATGAGCTCTGCAAGCAATTCGGGGTCGAGAGTGGATTCCTTTTTTATTGAATCCACGAGTATGTACCTGTCAACCCGCGGTCCTGAAACTGTATAATACTTGCCCACAAGCTTTTGTTTCATAGCTTCCAGGACCACGCCCTGATCAAGTGCATCTGCAGCCATAGCTATGGCACCTTCGAGTGTAATACCTGAGATCTCCTCAGTAACTTCTCTTTTAAGAAGTATATCCTGAGCAATAGTTCCGGTGTCGAGCACAGCTTTAAGACGCAGGTCATATACTCCATCCACTTTACCGTGTTCTGCACATGCACCTTTTGTTAAAGAACGATTGCATTGAGGGCAACGTTTTATGAGCCCGGAACCTGATTGAATATCCACCATTGCCGCGGTAAGCACAGCTTCTCTGGTGGTAACTTCGATCTCATCGGGTATTTCTTCAATTGAACTGCTTTTGTTCAGAGTGATCTCCAGTTTTCCGTTCCATTCACTCGTCACAGCATTCCGGAAAAGATAGTTCTTTCCTTCGATCACTTCCACCGGGATCTCTGATCTAGCCCATTTGATGAACTTAATATTTGCAGTTTCGTCACCAATAAGCCCAACCTGGGAAATCGATTCATTAGTGTTTTCCCACAGCTGAACAATTTTGCCTTTCACATCGACCCATCTTCCATCCTCGGAAATGTCAGCGACCTTTACAAGAGAGGAAACCCCTTGTGGTTTACTTTGGACATGTATATCATCAGGGGTCTCTTCAACAGAACTGCTCTTATTGAGAGTTACCTCCATTTTACCGTTCCACTCACTGGATACAACATTCTTAAAAATGTAAGTCTTTCCTTCTTCAACTGCCGGCACCTCTGCAGCCGCCCACGAAACGAACTTTATAGTTCCTGTTTCATCTGCCAAGAGCCCAACCTGGGAAATTGATCCATGAGTATTGTCCCATAGCTGAACAACCTTAGCCTTTAAGTTCAACCATTTTCCATCTTCAGAGATATCAGCTACTTTTGAAAAAGATACTTCACCCTGGCCGCCATAGAACTTCTCTTTAGAAATACTATGCTCCTTCAGGAAAAAGTTGACAACGCTTCTCCTGGCTTCTTCCTGGGGAACCTTGAATTTCACGATCAGTTTTTCTAGTCTTTCTTCTATCTTTTCGGCCGGGATATCCACACCAAGTTCATGGAACTTGGTCTTAATGTCTATTACCATTGTGTTCATAGTCTACCTCAAGCCTCTGGTTTGTCTCTTGTTGAGAGGCAAATGGAAGTATTCTGTTAAAGTATAAATATAGCCCGCATCCATGGTGAAAGTATTTTGATTTTCAAAAACCATTGTCTTCTTAGTTGCTGAAATAGAAGTTGTTTTACTAGGATCTTTATTTGCCTTATTATTTGAATACTTTTTTCGACATGCGAGTTATTTTTATATAAATATTGGAAATGTATTTATTTACCACATAAGTAATGTTCTGTTTGGATATTGGTTTGGACCTTTTTACGATCAGCACGGGGTTCTTAGAGTGTCTTGCAACCCTCTGTGGCAAAGTCCCAAGAAAAGATACTTTAAACCTTTGACTTGAATCCCCGATAACTGTCAGATCACTTTTATTTGAAGCTTCCAATATTGCATCTTCAGCAGAATACCTCTCCAATATCTTAAAACTGATAGATATGTTTTCTTCACTTTTACATAAAGCCTGAAGTCTCTCAGCGATCTCCTTCTTCCTTTCACTAACCTCATCAGGATTCACTATTGTAATGATCTCTATTTTTGCCCCTGTATTGAAAGCTAGTTTTTTTGCCAGGTGCAGACCATATGCTGAATTATCTTTTTCATTATATGCTACCACAATTTTATTTGTCTTGTAAGCGAGATGGCCTTTTAATAGAACTATGTGATGTTTCAACGATGAAAGAACCTCATTTGTTACATCACTAAGAGAATACTGGAACCTGTTTGACTCATGCCATCCCATGATCACCAGATCTACATTTTCAACTTCT
>NZ_JBFXHJ010000111.1:0-7476 GCF_050177135.1 Methanomethylovorans sp. | reverse complement strand
TACTAAAAAAACAAAATTGGCTTAAGCTGGTTTGTTTAACCAATTAATACCATGTTTGAGCATTTTGAAATCGGGATCAGGCTTGTGGCAATATCACACTGACCGGCTTCATCGATAGTCAGTAAATCAAATTTGAATGTCCTACCCAGTTTGCGACTTGAGATGTTGGTTGTGAGGATAATTGGAAATATTCTGGTAAATCTTTCCAGGTTTTTGTCGTCAGCAATCCACTTGTTAAATTCCTTTACCTGCTCGTTTTCATCGTCAATATTCAGAATGCCAGCCAGGTCGCTGTAATCTTTGCTTTTTAAGCGTTTGATATGTTTTAAGGACTCGAAGTAAAAATATTGAAGCAGCTGTTGATTACCCTGGATTACTTCAAAGATTCCTTTAATGTTAGCGTCAGTTGTTTCAGGAATCTGATTTAATCGTTCTTCAAGTTTATTTTTTTCCTGATCAAGCAGCCAATAACTGCCATTTGATGATAATCTGGATATAAAATCAAGGTTTTGCTCCAAATCGATTCTGTCCTCATAGTTCTTTAATTTCTCAAGCAGTCTTATGTTGTTTTCTTTTGATTTTTCTTTCAGATTGAACAACAATTCTTCTCTGGGGACATCCTTGGTTTCAAATTCATACAGCAATTTTATCCTTTTCAATGCTTCTGCAACCAGTTTGTTGTTGCCCAGCCGGATTAACGGAAAGAGAATCTCCTTATCCTTATATTTTCCAAGGTGCAATTTCTCCTTTATACCGTCAATAGGAATGTTGTTGTTTGACGTTATTAGTAAAGTTTTGTTGTTTACCAGGCAATTAACCACAATGTTTAAGATTGTTTGCGTTTTACCGGTGCCCGGAGGTCCCTGGACATAAGTAACAGGGTACTTTAATGAATTATAGATGGTTCGTAGCTGATCTATATTGACATTACTGTCATAAAGAACGATATGTGGTTCTTTTCTGTTTTTCCTGTCAAGCAAGGATAAATTCTGGAAGAACGCTTTCAAAGGAACCTGCAATTGTTCCTTTGAGTGATCAGAATTTATTTGATCGTAAATGTCCGATATATCTATTTGCCGGTAACCCAGGACGACGATTTCCGGCCTGGTATTGGGTAACTCCCCTGATCTGAAATTATCGGATAAGAGCTTTATCGTACCATTTGCATCTTCACGGTATGCCGTCTCAAAGTCGATAGGGCTTAAATCTGAATAATATGACAGCGAATATTTGGTCTCATTGATGTAAAAAATTGAATTAAAATTTGTTGTGGACCCTATCAGAAGGGTTTTCGCAACCGGGTCAAACATTAACTTTCTGAATGCGACAACAAACTTCCCTTTTGATTCCAGGTCTATTGAGAATTCGCAGATAGCAAGGTCATAATCATAGAAAGTATTGTAATCATTCCGGTAGATTTCTTTTATTATGTGTTTTTGTTGCTTTTCTGATAGGAGATATGGATTTTGTTTTTCCAGTTCATGAATATCCAGATCCGGAATTAAATGTGTCTTGTGCAGGAAGCGATCAGTATTTGCTTTGTAACACTCTAAATAATAATTTAATACATTATTGTCATACCTGTCGAAGTCATATTTCTGTAAACTCTCATCCTCATCAATCTTCTTAATCAATTTGTCAGGAACATCGTAATGCGAAAACTTCAGGATCTCGGCTGTCTGAATCCTGGAAATGAAAATCTTCGCATCATAAATCGGGTCATCTTTTGTGACATTGAACATGTTAACATTAAGCTCATCGTCAGCATTAATATCCCAAATGCTGATCCAGAACGGATTAATCTCCTCATCTTGATTTTTGTACGTAATGTTAAGGTATTTGCCTTCTCTGATTGCCTGTCCTATGAGTACCGTTATCTTATTTTCAACCATGATGTGAACGTTTTATTAGAATATTGCATTCCGTAATACTGCTGAGGTATGCCTATTAATGGTTATGCCTTTTACCACTGCGACAGGATTGCTCATCGTTTTTGGCTAGGAAATGACTAAGCCCAGAACGAGCATCAAAACTATAAACGTCATTTGTAATCGGGAAGCAAAAATGCAGTGAAAATGGGAACTGCAATGCAGTAAAAACGGGAACAGGAATACAGTAAAATCGGGAACAATAATACAGTGATAAGTTAACTTGATTATTAACCTGTGCTACCTTCAGGTTTTGGTAAAAAATACTGAGATGGAGGCACGACAAAAACAACTTATCATTATGTATCATGAGATCCGAAGACTCCGCGATGCTGAACATTTTTCTATTCAGCGCATAGCGGATCAGTTAAAAATCAACTTCCGCACAGTAAAGAAGATACTGGGTATGACGGAAGAAGATTATGACAGGTTTATAGAGAAGAAGTGGGCAAAAGCTCATTATCTTGACCCTTACCGCGATTTTATTGTCAGGTACCTTCAACAGTACCCTGATACGCCAGCGGCAGTAATGCATGATAAGCTCAAGGAGCAGTTTACTACACTGCCGAAGGTTGATCCGAAGACTGTTTACAGCTATGTGATGATGGTTCGCAGGGACCATAATATTGTCAGGGTCAGTGCCAGTGAGAGGCAGTACTCGGCAGTCCCGGATCTCCCTCCCGGGCACCTGGCTCAGGTTGACTTCGGGGAGAAGAAGCTCCGGAGAAGTAACGGGGAGTGGGTCAAGGTTCACTTTTTCGTGATGCTTCTGTGTTACAGCCGTCAAAAATTTGTTTTGTTCCTTGACAGGCCCTTTACTTCTGATGATGCAGTCATAGCCCATGAGAAGGCATTTGAGTTCTTCGGAGGCATACCCCTGGAGATAGTCTATGATCAGGACAGTGTTTTTCTGCACCGGGAAAATGGCGGAGATTATATTATGACAGATGTTTTTCAGCGGTATGAGGCCAGCCGGGGTTTTAAGGTTACTTTTTGCCGGGCTGGCGATCCCGAGAGTAAGGGCAAGGTTGAGAACTCGGTTAAATATGTCAAGCACAACTTTCTTTTTAACCGCACATTTATTAACACTGAGATCCTTAATGATCAGGTCCTGGCCTGGCTTGAGCGCACTGGCAATGGCATGGTACACAATACCACTCGTAAGGTGCCGCAGGAGCAGTGGCTGCTTGAGCGGCCCTTCCTACGGCGCTGGATGCCACTTCTCACCGCTGCAAGAGTTAATGGTCATAAGGTTATTAAAACAAATACCATAAAGTACCGGGGTAACAGTTACTCGCTTCCTTTCGGCACATATCGCAATGACGAGACGAGAGTATTTGTAACAGAAGAGGGTAATCAGCTGGTAATAAAAGATACCGGCGGAAGTATAATCACCACACATCTTATCCCGGAGGGGGTGGGTAATAATATTGTAAACACTAACCATCGCAGGGATACCTCCATTAAACTTGACGCTCTCCGTGGCAGAGTAAGGGAGTTCTTTGGTCACACCGTTGAGATAGATACATTTATCGATAAGATCAACACTCTTTATCCCCGCTATGTCCGGGACCAGCTTACGGCAGTTCTTACGGCGGCAGAGAGAAGCGGGCAGCAGCAGGCAGAGGTAGCCCTTGAGTTCTGTGTGCGTAACAGCCTGTTCAGCGCCAGTGACTTCAAATCGATCCTCCAGGGCCAGCTCTCCGGCAGGACCCAACCTACGGCGCTACGACCTGTCATCAAGCCCCTGGGAGATGCCAAGACACAGCTTATAGTGAACATAGAGCCCGAGAGAAGTGACATACGGGAGTACGAAGTGATTTTTAACCAAAGCCTCTGATGCCATGAGTCAGTACATACCGCTTATCAAGCGTCAGGCCTCGCGCCTTCGCCTATCGGGTATCGGGGGTAACATCACCAGCCTTCTCCAGGAGGCAGAGCAAGACTCTCCGAGTTATGATGAGTTCACACATAATCTGTTCTCTTATGAGATTAAGGGCAGGGAAGCTAAGCAGCTTACACTGAAGATGAAGCTTGCCAGACTGCCATTAAATCATGATCTTGAGGTCTATGACTTTAATTTTGCCTCCGGACTGTCGGCTCAGCAGTTGAACCAACTACGTGAGCTCAACTGGCTGGATCAGTGCTACAATATCATGTTTAGCGGCCCATCAGGAACCGGTAAAACATACATCTCTGCAGGACTGTGTTATGATGCCCTTAGGCGTGGATACAAAGCATACTTCCGGGGCATGAACGATATCCTCGCCACCCTGCGGCTGAAGGAACTTACCCCTACCGCAGTAAAGGAGTTTAAACGACTTACAGAAGCTCAGCTTATTGTTATTGATGATGTTATGACACTGCCTCTTGGAAGGGAAGATGGCAACAGGTTCTTTGTCTTCTTAAATCAAATCTACGAGACAACGTCGTTCATTATCACAACCAACAAATCACCGGCAGAATGGGCCAGATCAGTCGATGACGAGACCCTGGCTACTGCTCTGCTTGACCGGTTGCTCTATAAGTGCCAGTTAATCCAACTACAGGGCAAGAGTTACAGAATGCAGAACAGACAGACAATTTTTTAAAACTTGATGAAAGCTTACGAGAAAATAGGCATACTTTTGCACCAGAGTCACTGCAGTATTGTTCCCAAAAACACTGCACTCTTGTTCCCAAATTTACTGCACTTCATTTTCCCGAAATCACGGTATTTCTTTTTCCTGTTTACAGGAGTCCCCGGCGGGAGCCGGGGCAGGCCGGCTGGTTTTTGCCCGGCGGCTTCAGCCGCTAAGCCGGGCCGATAAAGCACCAACTGGTTTTGGTGTGCCCGTCTGACGGACCGGCGCACAAAAACCAGTCGAAGCCAATGACATATACCGACCTGTTATGCGCTGCCATTTTATAAATAGTAAATAAATATTTATCTCAATCTACTTATTTTGTCTGGATCAATCCAGTTTAAGAATGGAGCTGGTTCACCTGTAGTTGATATTAAAAACACTTTCTTCTTTGTACGTGTTAGGGAAACAAGGAAATTACAAAAGTCACGATCTGAAATTTGCTTTTTGTCTGTATTTGAAATGAAATACCTTTCATCGAAATGAGTTATAAATACAACATCTGCCGAAAGACCCTTAGAACTTTGAATAGTAGTAGATTTTATTGGTATATTTCTTAGTGCTGGATTGCCATTTTTTAAAAGTGTAGTATCTATTTCTTCCTTCAATTGGCTATAACCAAGTTTTGATGGTTCAATATTGAAACGACGAAAAGCCTCATCAAGTAATTCTTGATTAACTGCCTTATCTTTAGAAATATACTTAAGAACTTGTAGTATTTCCTTAATACTCTTTTGAGTATCAGTTGGAAGACAATCATGGAATTTAATTGATGAATTGGACTGTGTTTCTTTTATTACTTTTACAAAGTCTTTCCCACTCAAGAAGGATCGAGCAACAATTCTCCAACCTAAGTTACTAACTGGATCTTCTAAAAGGATTCTATATCCGTCCATCAATGATGGCTCTATTTCATCTGTTTTTATGGAATATTCAATTTGATTTAGACCTTTTTCTTTTAGTGACATTGCAACGGTTTCACATTGTTTTTTGAATGGAGATATTATTAGTACTGAAAATTTGTCTCTAATATCCATAGCCAATTCTTGAAGGCATTGCTCAATAAACCAAGGAACTTGTGCTGCAAAAACATTTTTGTAAATTATTCTGGGATATTTCGCACTAATTTTATCCTTCTCTTTATTATTGAAATACCTGAATGGTTTATCAATCCTGTCCTTAAGTAATCCATTTGCTTTAGCGGAATGAATCAAATCATTTGTGGCTTCAACAACTACACGCGGGCATCTAGAGCAATATGGCAAATTAAATGCATGATATTCAGGCATTTTATCACCATGCCTTTCTCTAATAAACGTGGGAGTAGCACTCTTAAATTCATATAATGCTTGATCGTCATCACCCGCTAAAAGAATTGGGCTCGATGTAGCAAGGTAATCTATCAGAGTAACTTCAAGTTTATTGAAGTCTTGAAATTCGTCTACAAGGACTTGCTCATAAAATGGTATAGTAGTTGCATCTTCTTCAAAACATCTTATTGTAGAATATATAACATCTGAATAGCCGTAATAATCATAGAATTGACGCCTTTTTATATAAAAATCAATGTTGGGATTTGAATTATCCATCTCTTGAAAAGTCCTATCAAAATCTATGTCTTCTCCCTTTAGGATTAAAGCATCTTCTTTTATTACTTGAGGTAGTTTTGGAGATATTTTGATTGTTTTCCTTAGTATTGAACTTAGAATGCTACGTCCAAAACCATGAAGTGTTTTAACATCTGATAGACCATAGAGTTCGAGAGATAAATCTTCGACTAGAGAATTAACAAATGTTAGGGTAAGTGTCAGACTTTACCCTTTTAAAGCTTCCTTGAATAGAAAAGTCTTACCAGTGCCTGGACCCGCAACTATAACCTTTTTTGGTGTTTTTGCATCAATTATTGCTTCAGAGTGTTGTCTTCTTTCGGCTTCTAATTTTTCGTAAATGTCTACTAGGTCCATTTTGGAATTTTATTAATATTTATAAAATGCTAGTAATTAGCAGTTTAACTTATGGTTGCGCATAACGTTCGGCGGTATGTGTCTGTTGCCTCAGAGTCGCGGTGGCGCGCGTTTTTGCACTCGTGGTGCGATGCAGAGTTGTTATATTGTTTTGTTTACTCTCGCGTTGGCAAAAACCGTGACACCAGGAGGGAGTCCCCGGCGGGAGCCGGGGCGGGCCGTACCGCAGACCACTTAACGATCCTCTTTAGCCAGAAGATTCTCGCGGTACGGAGAGGCAATGACATATACCGACCTGTTATGCAGCGTAATTTTCTACAAAGTAAATTATACCCATAATCAAGGCAAATACTATTAAGCGATGTGGTATTGTCTTTATGAATAGCACATTTGTACTTTTTTGAGATTTGAGATACACCATGGTTACTATTACTATTCCAAGGGTGATCATTCCGACCTTCATCAACAATCCAGCATTAGGATAATGAGCTATTTTGAAAAGTATTCCTATGCACATGATGGAACTTCCCCAACCGACCAGTTTCATATAGAACTGATCATACAAAGTGGCACCAGGAATTGCCAGATAAGCAAAAGCAGAAAAGAAATAGATAACGGCAGCTATGGTAAAAACCAAATTGACAATAACTCCGATTGAATTCTTAGTTGCTATTTGTATTGCATAAGTTGCCAACATTATAAGGAGTATCCATATTTCCTTAACAAGTATTTTCTCATTAATCAATTTGGCAATCTTTCTGGTTAGTTGGTTCTCAAACATACTATATCGTGTTAGGGTTTTCCTTTATGCTGCATAACGTTCGGCGGTATGTGGCGTTGCCGTAGAGTCGCGGTGGCGCGTGTTTTTGCACTCGTGGTGCGATGCAGGATTATGATGGTTATTACTTTATTCTCGCGTTGGCAAAAACCGTGACACCAGCGGGAGCCCCCGGCGGAAGC
>NZ_JBFXHJ010000110.1:0-7490 GCF_050177135.1 Methanomethylovorans sp. | reverse complement strand
TGTACAACAGGCTGGGGATTTGATACTTCCAAGACAGTGGAAGTTGCCCGGATGGCTGTTAAGACCGGTCTGTGGCCCTTGTTCGAAATGGAAAATGGGGAGATCACAAAGGTCAGGAAGATAGGTACGCCATCACCAGTTGAGGATTATCTCAAGATGCAGAGCCGCTTCAAGCACCTGTTCAACAAGGAAGGCGGTGCAGAAGAGATAGCCAAGATACAGGCCATCGCTGATAAGAACATTGAGCACTACGGGCTTTAAAGGCCTGTAGCTATTCTTTTTTCTGTGTTGTTTTTCTCTAGGTTTTTTCTTTTCTAAAAAAGTGATAAGAACTATCAGTTACTATTTACCTGCATGAATGCTGAGGAAAATATCCCCGACAACACCCACAACTTTGATAATATCTTCTCACTTCTGCGGGAGGTGTATCCTAATGCTGCCCCTGCCCTGCGTTTTAGTTCTCCTCTGGAACTTCTAGTAGCCACCATTCTTTCAGCCCAGTGCACGGACCGCCAGGTGAACCAGGTCACTCAGTCCCTGTTCAAGAAATACCGTACTCTGGAAGATTATGCTGCTGCTGATGTATCAGCATTTGGAAAGGAAATATATTCCACAGGCTTCTATCACCAGAAAGCAAAACACATCATCCAAAGCGCTCAGATCATGCTTACAGATTTTGGAGGTAAGGTACCCGATACCATGGAGGGTTTGCTGCAGCTTCCCGGAGTTGGCAGGAAGACTGCAAATATAGTTCTGTCAAGAGCCTTTGGGAAAATAGAGGGTATTGCAGTGGACACACATGTGAAAAGACTATCAAATCGCCTCGGCTTCACCCAACACGAAGACCCGGAAAAGATAGAGAAGGACCTTATGAGGATTGTAAAAAGAGAGGATCTGGAAACCCTTTCCATGACCCTGATCCTGCACGGGCGCAATGTATGTATGGCGCGCAATCCGAAGTGTGTGGAGTGTGTTGTAAAGGAGTTGTGTCCATCGAGCAGAGCATAATAGAATAAAAACAAACCTATTTTACTTCTTTCATGTTTATCTGGAATGTTATGTAAGTTTGATGTTTCAAACAAATACTTGTTTCAAGAAGCTAGCTCATATATTCCAGTGTTATACCTAACCTATTTTCATTATAGATTAATTATATATACGTGGTAATTGCTCTACTGCCCTTTGATGAACAATTAATGCCGCGCGTCGAGCAAGATAATATGGATGTAAGAACCGGGATTTCTGGGTATTTTAAGGAATCGTTTTTAAGTGACCTCAAAGCAGGTTTTATTACAGCTATCGTGGCACTGCCACTTGCTATTGCTTTTGCCATCGCTTCCGGTGTTGAGCCAGTGATGGGTCTTTATACGGCCGTGATAGCAGGAATGCTCGTATCTGCCACTGGTGGTTCCAAGTATTCTATAACCGGACCTACCGGTGCTATGACGGTTATAATCCTGTCCACCCTGAACAGCCATGGATTGGAAGGGCTGCTCCTTGCAGGTTTCCTTGCAGGTATATTCCAGATACTCTTCGGCCTGTTCAAACTGGGCAAGGTAGTCAAATACATTCCACTGCCTGTCATATCCGGATTCACAAGTGGTATTGGTGCTATCATATTAATAGGACAGATACCTAACGCGCTGGGTATGGCGATCCCTGCAAAGGAATACGCATGGGAAACTGTTGTTGCCATCATTGAGAACCTGAGTGCCGCTAACTACAATGCATTATTGATATGTATAGCCACTATTATACTCCTGCTCCACCTACCGGCGATCTTAGTCAAAATAAAATACCTGAATAGCCTTCCTGCATCCATAGTCGCACTGATCCTGTCAGTATTGCTGATTTATTATATGGAGATCGACATCCCCATTGTAGGCAGTATCCCGGCTGGTATTCCTACTATACAGATGATCAATCTCAACCCACAACTGGTGCTGACGGTTCTGCCAGCATCCCTGACCATAGCACTATTAGGAACCATAGAAGCTCTGCTCTGTGCTGTTGTCTGTGACGGTATGACCAACACAAAGCACGACAGCAACAGAGAACTCATGGGACAGGGACTGGGAAATATCATTCTTCCATTCTTCTCAGGAATTCCCTGTACAGCTGCCATTGCAAGGAGTGCGGTAAACATACGTGAAGGCGCAAAGACCAGAATATCGGGAATTATCCACGCCCTTATATTATTCGCCATACTTCTGTTCTTTGGTCCGATAGCCGCATTCATTCCAAAAGCCTACCTTGCAGGAGTACTTATACTGGTCTCTGTAAGGATGATCAACATCACCGAGTTCAAAACTATCATGCACATCAGCAAAATGGACACCACTGTCCTGATCGCCACATTTGTCCTAACAGTGCTCACAGATCTGGTTTTCGCAGTGCAGATGGGCATGTTCCTTGCAATAATCCTGCTGTTCATAAGGCTCACGAATGTCATTGATATCCAGACCATGGAGAACTACGACAAATCAACGGGTATTAACGCTACTATATTTTCTCACCCATATCTTGAAAAGAACGTTTCTGTATACACTCTCAACGGACCTTTCTTCTTCGGGGCAATGAATGTTTTCGAGAGCAAGATCAATGAACATATTAACATCAGCAGGCCTCATATAATACTGCGTATGCGTTATGTACCGTTCATTGATACCACTGGACTTGAAAGGCTTAGAAGTTTCATAAGTATGAGTAAAAAGAGGAATCAGAAAGTCTATCTCACCTCAATACAGCCGGAAGTGATGAGGAGAATGAAAAACGACGAAGACCTTATGGAACTGATAGAAAAACAGCATGTACACATATTTGAACACACACAGGATGCTCTGGAATACGTGAAGAAGAAGAGTGGGAATGAGAAAGTAGCGTGATCTAAAAAGTGATGATGGAATTTGACCTCAAAGCTCAACCATCATCCCATACCCAAACTTATCCGTAGGCCTCTTGAAAAAGCCAAATTTTTCATAAAAGGCTTCTTTTCCTTTTGCAGACATCAGGGTTACGTACGAATAATCCTGCACGTTCTCTTGCAGATATGACATTATCTTTTTCATCAGTGCAGTGCCGATGCCTTGATTCTGGTATTCTGGTAGAACAATGACATCTGCAATGAAATAGATGAAACTATGATCTCCGACCAAACGGGACATGCCTATAATATGATCATTTTTCACGGCACAAACACAGTAAATGGAATTATTGACGCTTTTTTCTATTGCATTTTTATTAGGAAAGGGCCAGTTGACTGACTGCCTTAAATAAATGTACTCTTCAACAGAGGGAAGCTTTTCTTCAAGAGAATAATCTATAGTATCCATTTCATCAGCTAATATATAGTGTGATCATAAAAAGCTATACAAAATTTGAAGAATAGTAGACATACCAGTCATTCAGAAGCCGAAAGCATCCTTAAATCTTAGCTTTCAGCCTTGGAACTTCAACTTTCAATTTAGAAACAAATATTTTGATCCTTCATCATTTCTGTACTTTTTGCCCGCATTCACCACAGAACTTTACTCCCGGCTCCAGTTTAGCTCCACAGCCTGTGCAGAACACATCCTTCTGGATCTTTGCACCACATTCTGGACAGAACTTGACCTTTGGATCAGAAAGTGGAGCATTGCATTCTGGACATGCAGCCCTTACACCAGCTCGCCAGCTTTCTTCTTTCAGTACCTCTCTGTCTTCTTCTGCCATTTTAGAGTGGGCCCAGATCTCTTCCACCGTACGGCTTGACTGAGCAGCTGCCATTTCTACAGCTATGTCCGGAGAACAATCCTTACAAAGCCCTTTTTTATCATTCCAGCAGCTTTTCTTGCATACCCAGGAAGAACATCTCGGACACTGGATGAAATCAGGTTTCAGTTCCTGCATCGCTTCAACAAAAGCAGCATCGTGAGCCTGTTCCCAACTAGCAGAACGCGCTCTTTCACTAAGATCAGCAGCACGTCCGAAAATACCACCGAACAGACCGCTGGCCGCATCCAATGCCCCTGTGACCTTACCGATAGCTGATGCCTTGAAACGTGTTCTATACCCAGTGCCACAGCGATCGCAGTAAAACTCGAATTGGAATCCCTGATTGGTACTCTGGTCGGAATAATTCCGGGTGAATTCTATTTTGCCGCTCATAGGTTTTCTCCTTAAAGATGATCTACGGTGATATTTTCTGATATATGATCAATGAATACAGGCATTGGACTTTTAAGCATGTAACTGGCATCCAATACCATATCTCTCGAAGATAAAGCATTAAGTTGCAATCAGAATTTGTGATTGCCATATATTTGCTTTGCCCTTTGATTCTCTCAGTTTTCTCTCATCCCCAACTGAACAAAACTCACCTCTGGCGAATAAAACATACTTCAGGCATTCGATCCCTCAGAAGTTATCATTTGCAAACAACTGCTTCGCAAACTCAATCCTCTTCTCCAGACCCGGCCCTTCAAACTCTTCCACAACCTTCTCAAGCAGTTGCGGTATTGGAAGATTTTGTGGACAGGCATTCAGGCATTGACCGCACTGCACACATTGGGATGCGAAATTCCTTTCAGCTCCTCTTAGAATGCCTCCGAGCTTTGCAGCATACATTATCATCAACCTATCTTTTCCACCGAACATGTACAAATTATTGTACGTTTCAAAACAGGCAGGAATGTCCACTCCCTGTGGACAGGGCATACAGTATCGGCAACCTGTGCAATTTATTTTCATCAGTTCTCTGTACTTATCTGCTACCCTGTCAATAAGTTTGAGCTCTTTAGCTGTCAGGGAATCAGCAAGACCTTCCCCTGCAGACTTAAGGTTCTCTTCAACATGATAAGGCTCGGTCATACCTGAAAGCACTACAGTGACCTCGGGATGGTTCCAGACCCAGCGCAATGCCCACTCCGCAGGACTGCGCTTGACATCAGCTTCGTTCCAGATGTCCATTATCTCACATGGAACAGGATCTGTCAGATTGCCACCTCTTAATGGCTCCATTATCACAACTCCAAGATCATGGGAAGCAGCGTATTCAAGCCCCTTTCTTCCTGCCTGTATATCCTCATCCAGGAAATTATACTGTATCTGGCAGAAATCCCAGTCATATCCATCCACAACATCCTTAAAATCCTCGGCATTACCATGATAGGAAAAACCTGCGTTGATGATGCGCCCATCGGCCTTGGCCCTGTCAAGAAAGTCATTAACACCTAAGTCCCAAATAGTCTTCCAGCTGCTGCCTACCAGACTGTGTAAGAGGTAATAGTCAATGTGGTCTGTGTTCAGTCTCTCAAGCTGCTTGTTAAGGAAACTATCCATGTCATCAAGGTTTTTTATCATCCATTGAGGCATTTTTGTCGCAAGCTTTACTTTTTCCCTGTATCCATCTGCAAGCACACGTCCGAGGAATGGCTCACTTTCTCCCATGTGGTAAGGCCATGCGGTATCTATATAATTGACCCCATTATCTATTGCATAGTGGATCATTTGAGTGGCTTTTTCCTCATCTATGCTTCCGTCCTGTTTGGTCGGAAGGCGCATGGCACCAAAACCAATTATTGAAAGCTTATCTCCATTCTTTGGCATTTTCCTGTATAACATGGTACTCCTCTTTTTGCTCCCAAATTAATATCAAATAATTATGTAAAGATCATTTTTAGATATTCCTTTCCACATCAACTGAAATGATATTTCTCCCTGATATCCAGCCAATCCCCTCAAATGATCCCGTTGAGGACAAAACCAATCTTACAACAGTCTTTTCCTAATCGCACAATATGGGCATGAGTTATTCTTGTGCTACTTCGTGCACCAAGAAGTTTGTGTTCATGGCTTAAGCCTTTGTTTTTTATATAATTTTATCTATATTAGTTACTTTATTTTGCCGGCGGTATAACTTATGAGATTTATATAAATCAATAATGTTCTTAGATGTACATTTTGATATGTTCATAGCTGTTATATCGATGACCAGATAGTTTTGAATTTACGGTGAACAACCATGAGTATGAAAAACGTAATTAGCTGGTCTCTTGTTCTATTGTTAACCATCATCCCTCTTGCAGGATGCAATGTAAACAGTTCTATTATGTCTGTTGACACAAATGAAACTGAATACTATGAGTTTAATGCAACGAAAGATGAAAACCAAATTGAAATGGTTGATTTTAATATAAATGATACAGAAAACTATAACTGGAATATTACAAGTGCTGAAATTCAAATAAATCAGACTTTTGATTCTGCAGCAAGTTCGGTTCCCTTAAAAACACCGGTTGTCTACGTTGATACTGATGGAACCGGAAATTACAACTGTGACGGAACAAATGATCACATTGAAATAAACAAGGCGTTGGCATATATTGATGGACGTGGGGGCGGTACTGTCTACCTAAGGGGCCCAAATACATACTGGATCGATAGTACCCTGAATATAGGTGCAAATACGGTCCTGACAGGTGACTCAACAGCTGAGATCAAATTGGTTGCAAAAGCCGGTTGGTCAGCACAGGTTCCATTAATAAGGGGTGAAACTGGAGCCGATAATATCGTGATCACTGGATTTACTATTGACGGGAACAGCGAATCACAATCCGGGATAATCAAGGGTCAAGGATATTATAATCTGATATTGTTCCAGAACTCAAATAATGTCGAGGTATCCCATATGCGTCTGGAGTGGGGTACAGGCGATGGAATGAAAGTTTACAGTGGTAACGGTATTAAGTTCCTTTACAACGATGTGTACAAGCTTGGTCATGATGCATGCTATATTCTGTATTCGAACAATGGAGAAGTTGCATACAATACCGTAATGACACGGACGAACAGCGCATGCCGGATCACCTGGGGATCACATTTCACTGTGCATGACAATATCTTCTACTCGGATCTATCTGGAGGCGATTCCACGGGTCCGGCTATAGAGATCGACAAAACAAATACAGGCAGCACAGCGGTATTTGATGACATAGAGATCTACAATAATAAGATATATTCAATTAATGGAGCAGGCATCTGGATGTTTGCAGGATATCCCGACAATGTGATCAGGGCAAAGAACGTTCATATACATCACAATACTTTTACTAAAGTCGGACAGTATGCTACAAACACCGGATACAGCAACGCAGCTATCGTGATCCAGAATTTTGATAACACCATCATTGAGAACAATGTATTTGATGATGGTGGCCATGCAGCAATAAAATGGTATGTGTGGTCCGGCCACATCACACAGCAAAAAGCACAGTTCACCACCTATGTTAGGAACAATATCATAATGAACAGTGATGGAGCAAGTGGAGTTACAGGTTCAGGCGTGGGTATATGGAACACACAGCCATCCTACGCGAAGTTCATAGTCCAGAATAACAATATCTACAATAATAAGAATGGTCAAACCTATGGCTCAGGTTTCACAATGAGTGACAACCTCAATGTTGATCCACAATGTGTTGATCCAACCAATTCACAACTCAGTTCACGTG
>NZ_JBFXHJ010000109.1:4947-7511 GCF_050177135.1 Methanomethylovorans sp. | reverse complement strand
GCTCCTTTTAATTCCTCTAACTCATTCAATTTCTCTATGATCTCTTTATCTGTCATCTGTTTAATTATATCAATGAATGTGACAGCACCTATATGTTCTAAGTATTCTGCTTTTAACTCAGCTTCATCATATATGTGATACGATGATCTGGACCCTTTTTCTTTTCTGCCACTCAGAAAGTCCACCATATCAGCATTCATTTTGTGGTCTCTCAAATATTGGTTGAAAACCTTTCTCATGTTATGGCTTCGAAATCTGTGAAACTTTCCCTTTACATGAGGGAAGCCTGATTCCTCGCTCAGTCTCTGATACATGGTCTGGATTCCATGATTCGTCAAACCAAAAAGAGATTCTGTTTTGTCATTGTTGCGTTCGCACTCTTCTCGCCAGAGCTTGATCATTCTGGAACATTCCGGACTACAGAAAGTCACGTAACGTCTACCAGTCTTGGCTCTTACAGGATGCCATGTAGTCACTTCAGTTGCTTCATCATAACCATCTATGAAGTCTTGCTTTCTCAAAGAAACAATTTCACTGCTACCCATGCCAGAAGAGCACTGTAACAGAATAATGCACTTGTTTCTTAACTTTGTGTGCATTACAGCCTCTCGGACCTCTTCAAATTTAGGTATGTAAAAATTGACACTAAGCATTTCAGGCGTGCTTAGACGTTCAGGCTTAAGTTCCACGTCATTATATTTGTAGAAGTTTCTGACACACTTCATGTATTGGATACGTGTTGAAGGAGCAAGGTCTTCTTTATCGAGAGATTCACGAAAATCCACGAGATATACTCTCACCTTCCTATGCCGCTCTTTAATATTGACATTATCCTGTTCATCCAGTGCATCATTGATTATCTCGGTCGGAGTTTTATCAAGCATCTTGCAATACTTGAATAATGCTTTAGCGTAGTTCTTTTTTGTATTCGGTTTTCTGTATCCTAAACTACTCTTAAAGGTCGGATCTGCACTCACACTGTTATAATCGAACTCAATCGGTAGCATGCCACTTATCACTAATAGATGATATGAATTCTTTGAATAAAAACATGCTCATTATTGGCATATTACAACTGAAACCCTGGCAAACATAAGCCATGGATTTCCCATTGTTCTTTGTCATGTCTTTGGTGTAGGGTGCTAGTTTCGCCATGCTGTTATCTTCTTTCAATAACAGTACCATGTTCGGGAGAAATGATCTGGCCAAAATGGATAACATTTCTTTGGTATCTTCATTTTTCCTATTTCCTGCAATGACCACTTCGTAAGCTGGTCCCATAATAAAGTCCAGAGCTTGCAGGAATTGGGAATATGCCATGGGCATTGCATCTATCTGGCCCGAGAATGCTTTCATCGATGCATAGGCTTTTTCCTCAAGATCTGTATCGCCTGTTAGCCGGGATAATCTGAAAAGGTTCAACACGCTCACCGAGTTCCCGGAGGGCATTGCTCCGTCATATACTTCCTTTTTCCTGAACAAGAGGGTTTCAGAATCTTTTGCAGTATGGAAGAATCCTCCTTCATCATCCATGAAGTCCAGTATCTGCAGGGAATTAAGCCTCAGTGCATGTTCAAGATACTTTTTTTCAAGGGTGGCTTGATATAGTTCAATGAGGCCCCAGACAAAAAAGGTGTAGTCTTCCAGGAAACCAGTAATAGAGGTTTCACCATCCCGGTAACGATGCAGCAGTCTGCCATCGTGGAATGACATGTGCTCAAGGATGAAGTCTGCAGTCTTGGATGCTGCCTGTGCATACTCTGGTCTTTCAAAGGCCCTGGATGCTTTGCAGAGGGCAACGATCATCAGTCCGTTCCAGTCTGTAAGCACTTTGTCATCCTTTGAAGGATGCACTCTTTTTTCTCTTGCAGCAAAAAGCATTTTTCTTGAAGGTTCAAGCTTTGCCCTCAATTCATCTAAGGAAAGCCCCAGTTCCTGTGCTACTTCTTGCATTGGCCTTGCCAGACGCAGTATGTTCTGCCGGGTGGAAACACCTGATATTTCCTCCTTGTAATTACCCTCGGATGATACGTCATATACTTTGCATACAATGTCTGCCGCCTCTGTAGGAAGAATACCATATATCTCTTCTTTTTTCCAGAGATAGAACTTACCTTCCACCCCTTCGCTATCTGCGTCCTCTGCACAGTAGAAGGCTCCCTCAGCAGAGCACATATCCCTCAGCACATATTCTATGACCTCTTCTGCCACCCGCCTGTGATCTTCAATGCCTGTCACCTGGAAACCTTCGGTGTATGCCATAATGAGCATTGCCTGATCATAGAGCATTTTTTCAAAGTGGGGCACCAGCCACTGACCATCCGTGGAATAGCGATGAAAGCCAAATCCTACATGGTCATATATGCCTCCTCTGCGCATAGCATCCAGGGTTTTTGTGACCATTTGCAATGCTTCCAATTTTCCCGTACGATGCCAATATCTGAAGAGAAATGTAAGGTTATGTGGAGACGGGAATTTTGGAGCCCGGCCAAATCCTCCTGCCTGCCAGTCGAAAGCGGAAATTAACTGTGAGTAACCACTGTGCAGGGTCTTTTCGTTCAGTT
>NZ_JBFXHJ010000109.1:0-4847 GCF_050177135.1 Methanomethylovorans sp. | reverse complement strand
TATCTGAAGAGAAATGTAAGGTTATGTGGAGACGGGAATTTTGGAGCCCGGCCAAATCCTCCTGCCTGCCAGTCGAAAGCGGAAATTAACTGTGAGTAACCACTGTGCAGGGTCTTTTCGTTCAGTTTGGTACCTGGACTTTTAGCAGAAACCTGTACCATTTCAGGTGACAGAGCAGCTTTCAGTTCTCTGGCGGTTTGCAGTATTTCCCCCTGCTGTTGCGTCCATACCTTCGCTATGTGGGGTATGAGGTCAAGCATTCCGGGATTTCCGAACCTGCTTCTCTTTGGGATATACGTAGCTGCAAAGAACGGTTCCTTGTCAGGTGTCATCAATATTGTAAGCGGCCATCCTCCTCTTCCTGCAATGGCCTGGCAGACAGCCATGTAGACGCTGTCTATGTCCGGTCTCTCTTCGCGATCTACCTTGATGCAGATAAATGTTGTATTCATGAGCCTGGCAACCTCAGGATCTTCAAAGGATTCTTTCTCCATGACATGGCACCAGTGACATGTGGAGTATCCAATGGAAAGGAAGATTGGCTTGTTTTCAGCTCTTGATCGTTCGAAAGCTGCCTCACCCCAGGGGTACCATTGCACAGGATTGTATGCATGCTGAAGCAGGTAAGGACTTTTTTCATTTATGAGAAAATTGGGTGTTTTGGATTCAATATCATAGTCCTGATCTTTGTTGTCTGCCGTATCACTCATTGGTCTTACTCCCACTTTATTGAAAAATATCAAAATGTTCCTTTAGCTAAGAACCTATTTGTTACTTCTCGTTTATTCTGTTTACCGTACACAAATAGCTGTGAAAAGAGGTTTTCTTAACTTATGGCCATTATCTGCCATGATCATGGATTTCAGCACATGGGACCCTGAAAACTAGAGAAGCAATTAATGGATCAAATTCTCGATATATTTTGTTTCTTTATTCTCTTATTTCTTTTCAGTTTTTAAGTCATCTCATCATTATGGTAATTAACATATTTAATACATTCATAAATATTAAATATCCGTAGACCTGAATTTTGTTTGTTTAGTAACAAAAAGGACAGCTTCAGAAGAGTAAAGAAGGTTGTGCAATTCTGGTAAAAAAAGACGGAGCAAAGATGATCTTTATGCGAACGGTTGTTGTATTACTTATCCTGATAACTTTGAGCACAGCTTCCCAAGCTTGCTGGTCTCCTGAGAATGCCGTTGACAATTTTACTAGCGAGATTGAATCTGTTAAGGCAGCAGAACCTGCTGAGGAAACTTCGGATAACACTGATGGTGAGAACATCACAGAAGAAACCGAAACTACAACAGAGGGTGTTCTGGAGCAGGATATAGTGTCTCATCCAGTCGAGACTGAGCCAGTTATGCTCATATCAATGGGTGCAATTATCCCTGAACAGAGGGAAACATCAAATGTCACAGCAGTGAGCACTGGTGATAATAAGGGGTCGTATGTATCAGCAGGAATGATACTGGTCCTGATCCTTCTGATTATAGTTCCCATCTACCATATCAGAAAGTAAATATGGCTTACAAGAGATCTAAATAAACGAGGATGAGAGAAAAAGGCAGCGATTTTGTTTTCAATTTAAGTTAAAAATCGCTTCGGCGACATACTATGAAGTCATGTAAGGAGTATATTTGTGATAATAACTATATCACATTGTTAGTTATACCTAAACATTGTAGCATAGGCAAGCTTATATACTAAAACGCCCTAGATAGAACCGTCTAATCATATTAGTCAAGGCTAATATGATTATAGTGACAAAGCATTTGGATCCTTATTCAGGATGTCGAATGCCTTAAGGAACCGCAGTTGACAGAAAAACCAACAAAATTGTCGCAGAGGTATGAATTATGGCTCCACCTATCCCCCTTGCAATGGTTTCCGAAGGTACTGAAACCAAAGTTGTAGGGATCAACGCAAGCAGATCACTTGCAGACCGCCTGAAAGCTATGGGTTTTATTGAGAACTGCCCATTAAAAGTGACCAGGGATCATATGGGTTCCCTAATAGTCGAAATAAGCGGCTGCAAATATGCGCTGGGTAAAGGCATGGCTTCAAAGATACTTGTGAGACCTATGAATTGATCCGGTCTTTTTCTTTTTTGTGAGATATTTTAAGACAGTTTCAAATAAACTGTCATATCATTTTTCTTGCTGTTCACTATTCCTTGTGAATTATTCTGAGAGGCTTCCGAAAAATCAGTTATTTGAAATTTGTTTTATATGGCGCATATAAATAATTGATCAAAAAAGGAGTGTTATTGAAGTCCTCTTTGATCTATTAGAATTCTCTCTGTACTTGTTTTGATCTAAGAGCATATTCATTTTCTACTGCAAATCATTTTTAACACAAGGTTGCGAGGCCGCAAAGCTTGTTATTTGCTTCTTTGCGCCTTAGCGCCCTTGCGTTGATAAAAAACAGTATAGATCGATTAAAAAAGAGTTTTATCAAAATCCTCCTGAGGGCTAACAGATCATGCAGGTATTCTCCATAGGATACCTTCCCGCACATAATCGACAGGCACATAAGGTATAAAGTACAGGCATATATCCACGGAATATGCAGGAAGATCAGATGTGATTCAATCTATACTGGACAATGATCTGTACAAGCTAAGCATGCAGATGGCTGTACTGGAACTGTTTCCCGAGGCATGTGTCGAATATCGTTTTATTAACAGGGGTGGACAGCGTTTCAATGAGGAATTTGTAAAGAAGTTTAGGAATCTTTTGGATATTCAGTTTCCTAAGATCGCGCTGACCGCAGAAGAGTACAGCTGGCTGAGATCAGTCTGTCCTTTCTTTAAACCCATGTACCTGGAATACCTGAAAAACTATCGTTTTGATCCATCCGAGGTAAGTGTGGGACTTACGGAGGATAATGGCCTTGACCTGAGGATAAAAGGCCCCTGGCACAGTGCCATCCTCTGGGAAGTGGTGCTCATGGCCACTATCTCGGAGCTATATTTCAACACAGTGGAAAAAAGCTGGAAAGAGCAACCATTCTCCAATGGTGAGGATATTCTCCTTGACCATTACGCGGAGAAGATCCGTTCCATAGGTAAAGAACTCAATGGTCATGGTTGCCTGTTCACGGAGTTTGGAACTCGCAGACGGCGGAGCTTCCAATTGCAGGACAAAGTAATAGAGGTTTTGTGCGGTCTGCCATGCTTCACAGGAACAAGCAACGTGCATCTTGCACGAAAATATGGAATAAAACCTGTAGGTACTATCGGACATGAATGGATAATGGGCAATTCTGCCCTGATGGGTTTGCGAAGAGCTAATTATTTTGCATTTGATAACTGGGTAAAGGTATATGCAGGCAACCTGGGGATAGCTCTATCGGATACCTTCGGTACCGATGCTTTTTTTGCTGATTTCGATCTCAGGCTTTCCAAGCTATACGATGGTGTGAGACATGACAGTGGTGATCCATTTGGTTTTACCGATAAGGTGATCGGGCATTATAGGTCAATGGGAATAGACCCCATGAAAAAAACACTGGTTTTCAGTGATTCTCTGCATGCTGCAGATGCAATAAGGCTTAAAGAGCATTGTGGAGGCAGGATCAACTGTAGTTTTGGTATTGGCACAAGCCTGACCAATAATCAGGATTTTTTTAGGACAACTCCTCCTCTTAATATTGTGATCAAAATGCATAGTATCAATGATATCCCTGTGGTCAAGCTAAGTGATTCGTGCGAGAAGGAAACAGGGGACAGGGATGCTCTCAGAGTGGCTAATTATATCTTTGGCAGGAAAGGACTGGATGATTAAAAATATATAACAGTTTCCTATTATGTCATGTAACTGTGTAGGTAATTGTTGTGATGTTCAGAAAGGGTTATTGCGCTGAAATCGGGAAGAATATTGTAAAAGTGGTTACATAATCTCCTTTTCTACGTCAATTAGATCAAAAATATAATATTGACTTAAGTAAACTAAAATGATTTTAAAAGAAAGAGGTAAATTCAATGGGTTCAGGAGATCAGGATATTCAAGAACATATATTCACAAGTCAAAGATTGGCTGTATTTGCAGATGTACAGAATATGTTCTATTCAGCTAGGAACTATTACTATGCAAAATTAGATTTCGGAAAACTATTAAGTGCTGTGGTGAGAGAAAGGCAACTGATCCGGGCTGTAGCCTATGTTGTGGAAACAAAGGAAATAGACCAATCTGGTTTCAAGTCTGTAATAGAATACATCGGATGGGAAGTAAAGACCAAACAATTAAAATCGAGGCCTGACGGCTCAACTAAAGGTGATTGGGACATGGGTATCGCCATTGATGCTATTTCCATATCCAGTAAGGTCGATACCATCGTGTTGGTCACCGGTGATGGGGATTTCACTGCACTTGTCAATCATCTCAAAGCTTCGGGTGTGCGTGTGGAAGTACACGCTTTCCCAAAGAACACTGCTACTGAGCTCATTGAAGCTGCTACGGCTTATTATCCAATAGATGAAAGGCTGTTGCTCAAGAAGTAATGTCTTGGACCACTTTTCCAGAGCGCCAATGAAAAAATGAGGAGAGAATAAACAAAGGACTATTAAGATCAAAGCCGTTTACTCCTGCTTTCTCATGAACACAAACGCCAGGCTCAGTATTACAGCTACTGGAAGAACCACAGTGGGGAACTCTGGGATCTCAGTTCCCTGTTTATACATGCCTGCATCTGCACTGTCGATCGAACAATCTATGTTGCTTTATGACGAGCCAAAGCAATCTTAAAATAATGTAAACCTTAAATTACTATAATAAAAGTGCAAAGCCAATAGGGGGATTGTATGAATAAAATATTATTAATGGTATTTCTAGGATTTATTCTGT
>NZ_JBFXHJ010000108.1:0-7553 GCF_050177135.1 Methanomethylovorans sp. | reverse complement strand
TTTGACAGAAATCGTTCTCTCCGGCACCAGGACTAAAGTTGCAGATCTTATCGATGAAAAAGAAGGCGCCAAAATACTTGATGTAGCCACTGGCACTGGAAAGCAGGCTTTTGAATTTGCAAAAAGGGACTACAAAGTTATTGGAATCGATCTTTCAGAACCTATGTTAAGACTGGCTGTCAGGAACAACAGGTATAATAATGCAAATTTTATTCTTGCCGATGCGACAAAACTCCCATTCAATGAAGAGCATTTTGATGTCTGTTGCATTTCACTGGCTTTGCATGAAATGCCTTTAAGTATAAGACAAGAAGTTTTGCAGGAGATGAGTAGAGTTACAAGAAGTGATGGCACTATATTGATCATAGACTATTCTACTTCGCCCAAAAGCAGGCTGGCAAGGTATTTTCTATGTTACATTGCCAGATTGTTCGAAAGCAAGTATTACCCTGAATTCATACATTCTGATCTTGGATCCTTACTTAAAAAACAAGGAATAGAAGTGACTGCAGAACGATCTGTTATATACGGGATATGCACAATATTCAAATGTATCAGGAGATAAGACCTTGTACAAATGGGACCCCTGCGATTATAACACTCAATCTTTGAACCAACAGCAATGGGCTCAGGAGCTTATTCAGAAGCTTGCCCTTAAGGGAAATGAAAGGATCCTGGATATAGGATGCGGGGATGGTAAGGTCACAGCTCAGATCTCAAGACATGTGCCTTCAGGTTTTGTTGTGGGTATTGACAGCGCTGAGTCGATGATACTTTTTGCCCGTGAAAAATTCCCTGAAGTTAAATATTCAAATCTTGCTTTTCAAAATGTGGATGCAAAGGAGTTGGATTTCAACGGGGAATTTGATATAGTCTTTTCAAACGCGGCTCTTCATTGGATAATTGACCATCGTCCCGTTCTTAAAGGCATAAAAAAGAGTTTGAGATCACCTGGGAAAGTATTACTTCAAATGGGTGGAACTGGAAATGCTGCCAGCATCTTTGAAGTATTGGATAAATTCCTGAAAGATGAAAAATGGAGCAGATTTTTTAAAGATTTTTCGTTCCCATATGGCTTTTACAGACCGGAAGAGTACAAAGTATGGCTTGATGAAGCAGACCTTGAGATCAAGAGAATCGAACTCATACCCAAGGACATGAAACTCAAAGGCAAAGAAGGATTATCCGGCTTTATTCGTAGTACCTGGCTTCCATATACGTTGAGGTTACCTGAAGATCTGCGCACCGAGTTCATTGATTCTGTTGCAGAGAAATATCTGGAAGAGCACAACATAGACAAAAACGGCATTGTTCATATAGGAATGATCAGGCTGGAAGTAGAAGCTGAGAACTGTATGAGTAGATGAAACATCCCGTGTGATGGATCATTCTCATTAACTTGCCATTCTTTTTGTTGTAACGCCAAGCTTAGTAGATGAAAAAACATGAGAATGGGTCGACTAGAGATTATATAAATTATGTATTGCAACCATTATAATACAAGTACTTCACTCATTTAATCTCTTTTAGAAGCACCAGATTTATATAATTATAATAATATATGGCATCTAGAGGGTATCACAATTGTATCTTCCAGATCAAGTATAGTCATCATCAAATTCTGGGGAGGACAGCCGTCTTCCCCGGGAAGATACCCTCAATCTTCCAATTTCTAATGCATTTTTCATTGATATGAATTTCAAATGTCATTAACTTACCTGATCATAATATTTCTTCAACTAAGGGCTCTAAGCCATATTTCCTGAAAACTTTTACCACTTCGTCTGCTGGATCGTAAAGGCGATAGAAAAGATGGGATTTGCATGCACAATCACTGCATCCAAAACCATTAACAGGTTTTGACTGCAAACCCGCTGCAAGAAGGCATTCAAGCCTGTTGTGAGTGAACGCATGTATAGTGTATACCAGTTTAAAATGTTCATCAAGATTTATATGATCTACATGCCACCTTGCTTTCTTTACTCCTTCATTAGAAAGCATCACATGCCTATACAATCTTTTCAGACCACCAGTACCCTGGGCAGAACTAACATAAATGTGATAACCGGCCTCAAAACGGACATCTTTGAGGCTTCCAACTCTTACATTACATTGTTGGTTCCTGAAGATCAGACAATAGACACCTTTGTCTTAGCTGCTTCGATCATACGCATACAAGTGGATGCATAAAATTAAATCATTTCCCGTAGAATCTTTACTGATGATCATGACCAAAGAGATACAAGAAGCAAAGGATGTAAAGGGTTTAAGGCCAAGGTCTGTGGTCTATGCCACCCAGATCGATGAAGAGTTCGGGGAAGCTCTTGCAGGATACTATAAATCTGTGTGGAAGGAGCGGGAAAATGGGCTGAACATGAAGCAAAAACATCTTTTGGTTTTTACTATAGCATGCTCCAGACTCAACATAGAAAGTGCGCTTAAGATCCTGGAAAGACTTAAAAAATTTGAGGCAACTTCGCAGGAGATAAAAGATGCTATGATGATCGCAGCCTGGACCGGTGGTATACAGAATTTCACTGATTTTAGTCCAAAGATACTCAAAGAAATGGAAAGATTGGGTTTCTGAAACCCTTTTCTTTTTATGTTTTAGGTAGGAGATATAATCCCCAACCCTAATACAGCTATGAACACTAAATGGACAAACAGGATAAGCGGAAAACCATATTTGAACTGTAGATGCTGTGTTTTATGTCTGAATAATTTCATTCCCAGGAAACCTCCCAGACTTCCACCTACAATTACCCATATGAACAGCGTTTTTTCAGGTATCCTGTATTTTTGATCTCTGGCTTTTTTTTTGTCCAGACCCATAAGGGCGAATGAGATTGTATTCACAAATGCAATGTATGCCCACAAAGAATATTTTAGAAAATCCTCAGTTTGCATATTACGACATGAAGTATAATAATATATTAAGTTTATTATGATAGCGCTATTAGTTACTATAAAGAATAAAAAAATAATGTAGAATCATTTACCAAGATCCCACATATTCAGCCTCCCGTCAGCTGTGGCAGCAACAAGATAGCGTCCATCAGGTGTGAAGACCATACTGTATACTGTTTTAACCATAAGAGGTATATTTGACACAATTTTTCCCGAAGCGAAATCATACAGGACAATATCGTAATCCATCCCCACTGCAACTGTCCTACCATTGGAAGATATGGCAAGAGGAAAATGACCAGTTCCCTCAAGTTCTATGGAACGCTTCTCTGTAAAATCTTTCAATGACCAGATACGCAGCTTTCGATCATATCCGGAACTAATGAGATACTTTCCTTCCGGAGTCAATATCATGGAGAGCAGGGCAACATCATGACCCAATAGTGTTTGTTCAAGTTCCCCTTCAGGCAACGACCAGACATATATATCGCCACCTATGCCTCCACTTAGAAGTTTTCTATCGTCTGAGGTAAAAAGAACACAGGAAATGTTGTCGGGACTTCCTTCTAAAATTAACAGCTCTTTAGCTTCAGGCAATCCCCACAAGCGCACTGTTCCGTCATAAGAACCTGAAGCGAGTAGTTTCCCGTCTGGAGAAATACATACAGATGACACAGTATTAGTATGTCCTGTAAGAACTTTCAGAGGAAGAGCTTCAGGATAAGACCAAAGCCTGATAGTATGATCAGATGAACCTGTGGCTATGATATCGCGATTATGGGAAATTGAGATACTGTTCACACTTTTAGTATGACCTTTAAATTCTCTTATCAGTTCCCAGGAAGGGAAAGACCAGAGTTTCATCAATCCATCCATGCCAGAAGATAATAGTTTTTTTCCGGAATCGAGAAAAGATATATTAGTGACATGACCTTTATGGGCAGGGAATCGGATATAGTCACTCTTCATCTTCTCTCCCGGAAGTGGGAAGCATTCTACTGTCATAATTCTTCCTTGAAATCCAACGAGATGGAATTCATACAAAATCGTTCGCCTGTAGGTGCAGGTCCATCATCAAAAACATGCCCAAGATGGCTACCACATCTGCTGCAAAGAACTTCTGTTCGCCGCATGGAATAACTATTATCCGGCTTTTTGACCACTCTGTCTTCAGATATAGGAGCCCAGAAACTTGGCCAGCCGGTGCCGGAATCGAATTTTGTATTTGAATCAAAAAGTTCCTGGCCACAAGCAGCACACAGATAGACACCTTTCTTTTTATTTTGGTAGTATTTACCAGTGAAAGCAGGTTCAGTTCCCTTTTCCCGCAACACATGATACTGTTGAGGAGTTAAGATCTTTTTCCAGTCTTCGTCTGATTTTTTTTCATATGATGGCATATAATTCCCTCTCCCGTTTAAAAATATAAAGTAAAAATTACTGATGTAACTTCCCTTATAAAGGTTGAGAATTCTAAATTAAATAGTTTACGCAATCAGAACAAAAACAGAAAGTGAAAACAGTTTCAGAAAACTCTTATAATACAATTATTACACTATAAATATAAATAGTATAACAAATATAAATAGTATCATGCCAGATTAGATGGTAGGGAATCATCCATCGGATCAGGGGTGATAATGTGGCATGCTCTGCTGCAATATGCATGGATAACAAAGAACACGCTTCTAGTGTGATCAATCATATGGGGTTATCAGAAAAATATACCTGTGCCCTCATTAGCTGGACGGAAAAGTATCTTGACATAGGAAATCTTGAAAAGATTATCTGGGGAGAAACTGTTTCATCAGAAGACCCTTATCGCAGTGTGCAGGTAGCGGCAGAAAAAGATCTGGAATTCACCGTACTGCTCGCATCAAAAAGAGATCGCAGCAGCACTGATGTATATTTCCTTGAAGGAAATCTGCTGCTGCTTTTCAATATTACTCTGCAGAGTCTGAAAGAAAGCAGTGTATCGTATGCATTGTAAAAATTTCACATAGAATCGGGCGCATCGATGCCCAGGGTCTCCAATGAAATTGACAATGTGATACGCGCGCAGTCCACAAGTCCAAGCCTTATAGCTCTCAGTTTTTCGTCATCGATATTTATCACGGGCACGAAACGATAGAACTGATTGAAAGATTCTGCAAGCTCTCTGGCATATATGGCTAAAGTATGTGGCTTTAATTCCTTTGCACACTGCTCTATGATGCTGTCAAAGGCAGCCATCTTCTTTATCAGCTCTACTTCAGTATCCTCCACAAGTAGTGAAGGATCCATATCAAAGGCCTCGTTCCAGACACCTTCTTCCTGAGCCTTCTTCAGTATACTGCATGCTCTGGCATGCGAGTATTGAATAAAGGGTGCACCTTGTTTTTCGAAATCAAGGGCTTCTTTCCAGTTGAAAACCGTAGATTTCTCCGGTGACACTCTGATAACATCATATCTGACAGCACCGATACCTACCATTCTGGACACTTTCTGTTTGAAATCCTCAGGCATCTCCGGCCTGCGCATGTCAACTTCCACAAAAGCCTGTTCTTCCACCTGGTCCAGCAGTTCATCTGCAGAAATGAATTTGCCTCTGCGGGTACTCATGGAGCCTTCAGGCAAAGAAACGAACTCGAATATGACAACTTCTGGTTCCGGCTTTCCAAGAAGATTGAGGGTTGCCTTTAACTGACCTGAAATGAGTTTGTGATCAGCGCCAAGTATATCGATCATGCGATCAGCTCTTTCACCTTTCCACTCATGGTATGCCAGATCCCTTGTAGTGTATAAAGAAGTACCATCTGATCTCTGTACCACCAGTTTTTTCTCAAAACCGTAATCTTCCAGATCCAACATAAGGGCTCCATCATCGACCTTTGTACGACCTGTGGCTTTGATCTCCTCAATTATCCTTGTAACAGCACCGGACCTTACAAAACCAGATTCGTAAGGGAAATTATCATGGTGTATGTTCATGCGCAGAAGAGTTTCTTTGATACCATCAAGTGCAAGGGTAACAGCTTCACTAAAACTTTTTATTGTAGCATCATCCCCTTTTTCCACAAGCTGCATAAACCTGTCGATCTCTGCTACTTTTTCAGGTTCTTCCCCAAGCTTGATGTTAGCTTTAATATAAACATCTGCTATGGAGTGGTCTGATTTTTTTGATGTATCAAAATCAAAATGTGAAAGCGCCCAGGAAACAATAGCTATCTGACGCCCCATATCGTTCACATAGTACTGGGTTTCAACATTATAACCAGCTTTCCTGAGAATGCGTACCAGAGTGTCACCAATGACCGAGTT
Source organism: Methanomethylovorans sp. (assembly GCF_050177135.1). Taxonomy (NCBI): domain Archaea; kingdom Methanobacteriati; phylum Methanobacteriota; class Methanomicrobia; order Methanosarcinales; family Methanosarcinaceae; genus Methanomethylovorans; species Methanomethylovorans sp. The sequence continues at coordinate 1,346 of NZ_JBFXHJ010000108.1, read as the reverse complement.
CCTGATATGACCCACATGCAAAGGACCATTAGGATTTGCAGAAGTGTGTTCAAGAAGGATATTACCTTTACAGAAGCCACCTCCAAATGATGAGCCTTCACTTCTTATTCTTGAGAATGTTTCTTCTATATAATTTCTGGAAGTGTTTATATTAATATATGGACCCATAGCGTGCATTTCACCGATCAAGGGGAACTTCTTGACATTAGCAGCTTTGACTATTGCGTCCGCTAATTCCTTAGGATCCTTCTTTTCCCTCGACGCGATCCTGAAAGCAACTTTTGAGGCCAGATCTGCATGCTTGGATGGCTCAAGGTCAAGGTCTGCAGCTTCGATCCCAAGCTGGGAAATGGTCTCATTTAATAATGTTTCAACCTGTTTTCTAAAATCCAGATACATTGACACCACCCGCTTTATACACCCGTGCTGAACCTTAATATAGCAACCAGGCCGCCAAAAGCGTTCATAAGTTGTGAACCTTCATCAAAATCAGTTGAAATGAACTCCACCTGGGTGTTCATCTGGTCAGCCATTTCAGAAAGTTCGTCTACGATATCCACTTTTTCAACGACTTCCATGGAATAACCGCAAACAGGACATGGTCCTGGAGAAAAATAGTCCTCTCCGGGCTTAAAAGCTTTTGTCAGTTTTGCCTCATGGTCCCCATTTGGACATCGGATCGTTAATCTTTCTGCTCTGAGATCCTCAGATATCATAAGAACTTCCACTGCACCTATAAGGAGATTTGCCCTGACCGATTCTTCTCCATAAGCAGCTTTGCCTGAATCGGAAACCAGCTCTGTAAAGAAACGCTGGATAAGCTTTTTTTCTGCTATAAGATCGATATCCGAAAGCTTCTCACTTGCTGCGTTAACGAGTTCCGGAAGGCCTGACTCATCTGTGTATGCAACATCAAAAAGACCAAGTATTTTCTTTTTCAACTCATGATGCAGGAAATCTCCTGACTCGAACTCTTCCTTGGTGGGAGAGGGACCACCTATGAGAATACCTTCAAAATTCTTCTGATCCACTGCCATAAATACATCGCTCGCAGCATCTCCTATGCGTTTATAGAACTCATGTATAGCAATGAGCCTCAACTGCTGGAATCTGTGGGCACTCTGACCACCTTTTCTCTGTTTTCCAGGTACAGTAGAAGTCAATGTCCTATGAGCCTCTATATGTTTACCCACAAGCAGGCCAACAGCTGCCTCACGCCTATCCAGGACCAGCAATCCATAGGTCTTTGCGTCCTTGAGCATTTCTTCAAGAGGCTCAAGGTAAAAACTGGAGTCACAGTGATATCTGTATGTCACTATTGGCTGAGGGGGTTCAACAATAGTGGT
>NZ_JBFXHJ010000107.1:0-7581 GCF_050177135.1 Methanomethylovorans sp. | reverse complement strand
AAGTACATAGAGGATGGAAACTTTGGTGGAAAAGGCTCTGATGCACACAAGGCTGCAGTTGTAGGTGACACCGTAGGTGATCCCTTCAAAGACACTTCCGGTCCTGCCCTCAATGCTCTGATCAAGGTGGTCAACATGATCGCCATCCTGTTCTCAGCTCTTTTCATTGGCAAAGGACTGCTTTAAACGATAAGAATGTAGGAGGCCATCGGGCCTCACTCTTTTATTAAGTTTTTAGGAACATTTTTTATATTAAAATGTATAAGGTAGCTACAGGAGCAGAAGCATGTATGAAGACATGGGCACATTACTGAACAAGGGCTATGGGACATGGACAAGGAACATGGTGATAGCAGTTCCTTTCATTCTGGACCTGATGGCAACGATAATCTTTTCCTTGTTCGCTGTAGCTCTTTTTGTAATAGTCTTTGTAATGCCTGAAATAGCTTCTTCCACTGTAGCCGATAACATACCACCGGAAGTATATCTGGAAATATTAAGTTCCCTCTTAAAAGAAAACCTGCTGCTTTTCATAGCAGGTACTTTATTCCTCTTGCTACTGTTCTTACTCATCGGATCATTTTTCGAGGCCGGAGCTATTGGTATGTGCAGTCTTGCATTACTTAGCGGCGATACATCCTTAGGTCAAATGTGGGTATCCGGGCGCCAACATGTCCTGAACCTTCTGCTTGCTAAAACGCTCGTCGGCCTTATAATAATGGCCGGTGTGATCTTTCTCGTACCCGGTGTACTCAGTTCCGACAGACTTGAGACATTAACGACCGATCCTGCCTCCACAGGAAGTGTACTGATAGTACTTGGGACAATGGCCTGGTTCCTGTACGCCCTGGTTGGCAGCATATTACTTTTCTTTGTAGAGTATGCTCTGGTTGTGGATGATCTGGACCCCATCTCTGCACTTGAAAAGAGCCTGGAGTTCTTCAGGGAGAACAAGACCGGCGTGATCACTATTATCGGAATAATAGTTGCGATCTCCCTGGCACTGGAAATATTTGGAAGTGCTATCAGTTCAGTGGAAGCGCTCGCAAACGTATGGAGCCTGGTCTACCTTTTCATTTCAGTGCTTATGATCAGGCCCCTCACAACCATCTGGATCACACGCATGTACATGGACCGTACAGGAAAAGAACTCTATTCCTTTGACATGTACGCTTTTGAATAAAGGACCTTCAGGCTTTTCCCAGTAACTTGCAGGCCTGACATAGCTCACCACTGCACGCCTGCCCGCAGATGCGGCAATTCGCAAGCTTTGCAATAGGCATTTCCCTGGCAAGGACATCTGCTATCTTGTCAAAACTACTCAGAAGAGCATATTTTGTTCCCGGATGCTTATCCTCAAAATCATCCAGCATTTCCCTCACTTCGCCCCTCATGGCTTCATGCGCATAGGGACAGGCACCGGTACTAAGTGGCAGACCATTGAGATAGGCATACATTGCAACCTCCTTTTCAGGAATGTAACGCAAGGGTTTCATCCTGAGCACCAGCCCTTCCAGCTCACAGGGAGGAACAAGACGTACCATACGTGCCACATCTCCTTTGAGATGGTTCAGCATTATCGTTTGGGCCTCATCGTCGAGGTTGTGGCCAATCGCAAGTTTAGTGGCACCTAATTCCAGCGCCTTGCGGTTGAGAATGGATTTACGCAGGACACCGCAATAACTGCAGGTCCCTTTTTCACGGTCCCAGGAAGCAATCTCATCCATTGTTCTGTCATATTCTTCCCTGAAAGAAAGAATAATATGCTCCACACCAAGCCGGCTGGTAAGCCCTTTAGCCTGTTCCAGGGTATTGTGCCGATATCCTGCTATGCCTTCGTCAACTGAAAGAGCAATGAGTCGGATATCCGGACGTGCTCCCAGGATCTTATGGAGCATATAGAGCAGTACACTGCTATCCTTGCCTCCGCTTACAGCCACGGCTATTGTTTCATTCTTTTTCACCGGATAATGTTTGCGTATGGTGAGCTTTATCTTCCGTTCCACATCTTCCATGAAATGCTTCCTGCACAGGTGCATACCGGAATATCTCTGGTATATAATGGAATCATGTTTGCACTTATCACACTTGATGCTCATAGGTTCATTCCTGCATCAAAAAAGGCATTTTCCTATTTATTGTTGTGGTGAGCAGATGACTTTGCTGGCTACAGTTACTACCCGGAATTACAACTAACTGGAAAAACTTATAAAGATAGAGACCATCTTTGGGGTATAATTTTCACTGTTCTAAAAACGAAATGGATGAAACAATGCCTATGATCACTGAAGATATATCCGTGCTTCTTTTATTGCTGTCTGTACTTGCAGGTTGCCTGATGGGGGTAGTGTCTGGATTGATACCCGGATTGCACAGCAATAATTTTGCGATGTTACTGGTATCTGTATCCCCTATGCTTATTGAGAGCGGCATACCAGCCATATATATCATCTTCATGATCCTGGCAAACTGTATCACTCACACCTTCCACGACATAATACCTGCCATCTATCTGGGAGTGCCTAACTCGGACATGGCACTGGCAGTACTCCCGGGACATCAGTTACTGCTCGACGGCAGAGGGCCCGAAGCCATTCGCCTTTCAGCTATGGGAAGCGCGGGTTCTGTCATTGTATCCATCATCCTGCTTTTGCCTTTCGGGGTCCTGCTGTACACAATATACCCACTGATACAGGACCACATTGGCTGGATGCTCCTCTTCATAGCTTTGCTGATGATCATAACAGAGAAAGGCGAGTATGTACCTGGTCAGGGATCCCTGGTTCGTTACAGGCATATTTTTTATGCATTTGTAGTGTTTGGGCTGAGTGGGCTGCTGGGTATCTTTGCGTTCGGGAAAGAAAACTTGGCAAACTCACTGTTTGAATCGGATAGTCCATCTATACTGCTTCCTCTGTTAAGCGGCCTGTTTGGAGCTTCCCAGTTAATAGTAAGTCTGACGACAGGTTCGGTAATTCCACCCCAGCGCACTTCGCTGATCACCCTGCCTGCTAACAGGGCAATAAAAGCAATTGCTTCGGGAAGTTTTGCAGGTTCTTTTGTAGCGTGGCTGCCGGGGGTATCATCTTCTGTCGCCACATTGCTCGCAGAACAATTAGGTAGGATAAAGGGCAAAAAGGATCATACCAAATATAATATGACAGATGACCCTCTTAACGAAGCCAGAGAGTTCATCGTATCAGTGTCAGGTGTCAACACTGCGAATGCGGTTTTTGGACTGTTCGTATTTTTCTTCATTGGCAGGGCCCGTAATGGAGCAATTGTGGCGATATCATCTTTCTTAGAACCATCAGCAATTAGCATACCCATTATCCTTATTCTGTTATGTGTGGTTATCCTTGCATCGATGTTTTCCTATTATTCAACTATCAAGATTGGAAATACCATTCACCTGTTCATGGAAAAAATAGACTACAGGAAACTGAGCATCGCAGTACTGACAGGTCTTGTAGTTATGGTCGCTGTATTCACAGGGGTATTCGGGATCATAATATTCCTCATGGCCACATCCATAGGACTGCTGCCATCTTTCATGCATGTGAGAAAAAGTAATGCCATGGGTGTGATCTTACTGCCGGTTATCCTGTATTTCCTATAAAATGAATATTATTGTTGCTCAAAACCATTGATCATCTGCATCATGTTATCCTTGATCTGTGCCACAGCATCCACCCATTTGCCTCCCACATCAATGGGTGCAACGCCTTCAAGATCTGCACGGACAAGGTCTTCATCGTAAGGTATCTCACCGAGCACAGGTATTCCCAGTGCCTCAAGCTGCGGTTTAAGGTTCACAGACTTGCCCTTGTTGATGACCGCTGCCAGATGTTTTACACCTATATCCTCGGAAAGGTGCTTGATCCTTTCAGCGGTTTCCAGTGAACGTTTACCCGGTTCAACAACGACTATCATAAGATCGATGCCCTTCGTGGTGCCTCTGCCCAGATGCTCGATCCCTGCTTCCATATCAAGTATCACTGCGCTTTTATCCTTCAGTACTACATGCCTGAGGAATGCCTTAAGGAAAGAAGATGCAGGACACATGCAGCCACTGCCTCCGGTGTCAATGGTGCCCATCACAAGCATCTTTACATTGTCAGGACCAACTACCCCGAACCTGTCTACGATATCGTCAACTTTGGGGTTGAACTTGAACATGCCCCCTTTTTCCCCTGCCCGCTCTTCGATCATATCCTGATAGTCAGTGAGAGGATCCGGAGGATTGCTTATGCCGATGGATGAAGCGAGGTTCATATCTGCATCAGCATCTATGGCCACTACATCAAAACCATCCCTTGCAAGCATCCGCGCAAGAGTCCCCGAAAGCGTGGTCTTACCTACACCGCCTTTACCTGTGACAGCAATTTTCACCATGCACTGAACAGGGTCATTATATAAATTATACCTTCCGGTATCCTGTTACTCCACAGTCTGTATCAGGTCTGTCATTTCTTCTAATTCCTTCCTACCATCGATGAAGAGCAGTTCTTTTCTGGAATCCCCCAGCTGAACGGCGAACTTTCCATCGGGAACAAATCCGATGATCATAGTACTTGAATTTTCATCATTGTATGTCACCACCATCCCCAATATGCCCACATATGATCCATTCCCGGAGAAATTGCCTTTATAGAAAAAAGCATTTGCATTGTTGCCATTGTCCAGCTGCAATTCGGTGGTATTACCCCATCTGAGACTGGAAATATTATTATCTCTGTTCGTACGCTCAACGCTTGGAGACATAAGAGAGGAAAAAGTTTCCAGAGGCAGTTTTTTTCCGCCCGGCATAGTGATCCGGTATGTTATGATAGTGGGCGCAGGGAACGCTTGTTTGCTATCGATATGAAGCCTGGATGTAACGTTCTGGATACCCCCTCCCACGACAGAAGAGATTTCTTCATCCTGATACTTAACTTTTATTAGGCTCATGGTAAGAACAGTATTCTTGGTTATGTTGTGTTCGATCTGAGAGACCTCTGGGTCTCCTACCTGCAACCATCCATGGATAGTAAGCTGATCATTATCCAGAAGAGCAGCAGATGCTTCCGGAGCTTCAAGACAACCTGAAACCACGATAGCAGATAACATGGCACCCATAAAAAGGAAAACTTTGTAAGATGAAGATATTTTCATGCGTATTCATTTGCTGGAGATCAGATATTAAGATAGCTATAGGAATAATTGATCCTAACTCCATTGTTCAGGTCTGAGGATCATAACCTTTTATACAATACTATACTAACCTTTTACAGATGGATGCACGTTATAAAAAAGTACGGAAAATACTGATCCAGGTCCTATTCCTGAACCTTGCGGTTTCCTTTGCAAAGATAATCTATGGCTCATTGACCAATACACTCAGTATGCAATCTGATGGTTATCATTCCCTGTTCGATGGTGTCTCTAATATAGTGGGCCTGATAGGCATCCAGGCAGCCTCCAAACCTCCTGACGCAGAACATCCCTATGGGCATCGCAAGTTCGAGACAATGGCATCTGTCTTTATCGCTGTGCTGCTGATGTTTGCCGGCTTTAATATAGTGAACTCAGCTTTACATAGATTCGGAACTGGGATCATGCCCGAAGTAACGACATTTAGTTTTCTGGTCATGGTCGGTACAATGACAATCAACTACATGGTAACCACCTATGAACACAACAACGGAGTAAAATTGCAAAGTGAAGTGCTGATAGCCGATTCCATGCACACCAGAAGTGATATCTATGTATCCCTTTCTGTCATCCTGGGACTCATTGCCATAAAAGCAGGTTTGCCTGTACTTGATCCGATCATAGCGATCATAATTTCAGGGATCATCATCTATACAGGCATCAGGATAATCATGAAAAGCTCTTCCGTTCTGTGTGATACGTCTCAGCTCAACGCTGAAGAAATACATAGCGTAGTATGTGCGGTGGATGGAGTTATTGACTGTCATAATATCAGGACCCGAGGGACTGCAGGTCACATATACATCGATCTGCATGTGGAAGTGCATCCCACAATGCCTACTCTCAAGTCCCATGACATTGCCGATACTGTGGAATATGAACTGAAACAACATTTTGAAGGTGTCCAGGATGTTATAATCCACATAGAACCCACTTCACTTGAACCTGCTTCATGACCCGGAAATGCGGGATAAACTATAAGATAAGTAAGGATGATTTACTAACGATGTCTGGCAACACTTTTGGAACTGCCTTTAAGGTAACGACCTGGGGAGAATCACATGGCAATGCCCTGGGGGTAGTGGTGGATGGAACTCCTGCAGGTCTGCTTCTTGATGCCTCCGTGATACAGAAGGAACTGGACAGGCGAAGACCCGGACAAAGCAGTGCCTCTACATCACGCAACGAATCCGACGCCGTAGAGATACTGTCAGGTGTGTTCGAAGGAAAGACCACTGGCATGCCAATTTCCATGATGGTCCGCAACAAGGATGCAAACTCAAGTGCTTATGATTATCTGCGGACTATCCCAAGACCCGGGCATGCAGATCTGTTGTACAGGGAAAAATATGGGATCAGGGATCACAGAGGCGGAGGCAGGTCATCCGGGAGGGAAACTCTTGGCAGAGTGGCTGCAGGCGCCATTGCAAAACATTTGCTTTCCTGCTACGGCATCACAGTTGTTGCACATGTGATCGAATTGGGGGGCATTGTAGCTTCCGAACTGTCTTTTACCGAAGTGATGGATAACGTAGAGAAAACACCGGTCCGTTGTGCTGACCTCAGGACAGCTTCAAGGATGATGCAAGCGGTCGAAGATGCGCGCAAAGAAGGTGACAGCCTTGGGGGCATAGTAGAGGTCATTGCCACAGGAGTTCCCAGAGGTCTTGGCGAACCTGTATTCGATAAGCTGGATGCTGATATCTCAAAGGCACTGATGAGCATAGGCGCTGTAAAAGGATTGGAGATAGGTGCTGGTTTTGCAAGTGCACGCATGAAAGGCAGCCAGATGAACGATCCGTTCATAGTAAAAGACGGACAGATCACATGTCCGACCAACAACGCAGGCGGTATAATTGGCGGCATATCCACAGGGCTTCCTATTATATGCAGGATTGCGGTCAAACCTACGCCATCCATCTCAAAGAAGCAGAGAACAGTGGATATGGAAAAGGTCCAGGAATGCGAGATAGAGGTTCATGGAAGACATGACCCCACCATACCCCCTAGACTTGTGCCTGTGGCTGAGGCGATGGTTGCGATCGTGCTTGCAGACCATATGCTGCGCAGCGGTTTCATCGATCCGGCATCTATTTGATGCAGAGATTTTTTGATAAGAACGAAATGTAGATTTTTTTTCTGCCCATATAATAAAAAGAGGGCATTACATGATTGATACTGTCTGTACCTTTTCCCATGGGAAGGTAGAATAAGCATGTTGTTGACTTATCGATATGATATCCTCCTTGGAGGAAGTATATTAGGAGTAATCTATATAGTTTAATAAAAGCTTATAAATGAAATCTTTTTATTGATCGATACAATGCTATTATTGTATCAACATTGAATATAGATAGATATATGGTAAATCCATCATATTTATGTATT
>NZ_JBFXHJ010000106.1:0-7728 GCF_050177135.1 Methanomethylovorans sp. | reverse complement strand
TAGCGGCATATCTAAAACACGTGACAGTGATCCCAAGCTTCGTATAAACAGCCTTCTTGAGATTATAGAAAAAACGCTTCCTGATCATGAATCCCGTTACTTAGAATGGATCGACTTCGCGATGAAATGGGCAGAATTAAGAGCTCTGATTCATACAACGGATCAAAGGGAAAAACTGGAAAAATACACGCAAATCAGTGATCTTGTAAATACCAACTTTACAAATTGGCTTATCAGACATTATGCTGGCCTGATCAACCTTCCTCCGACAAATCCTGCAATGCTTCACCATGTTCCTCGTCGTATGGCAAGAGAACTGGAATCTGAGGGAGACATGAAGTTAGCTCTTGTTGTTGTCGATGGTCTTTCCCTTGACCAATGGGTCACTATCAGAAAAATCCTCCATGAACAAGACCCTGGTCTTGTCATGAGAGAATCAGCGACTTTTGCCTGGATACCTACATTGACTTCCGTATCAAGGCAGGCAGCTTTCTCGGGTAGACCACCTGTTTACTATCCAATGTCGATTAACACAACAAACAATGAAAGCAATCTATGGCGGCAGTTCTGGGAAGAACTGGGTTTGTCACGTCTGGAAATTGGTTACCAGCGCAGTTTGGGAGATGGCAATGCCAGTGAAATCCTTGATGAAAACTTGAATCTAGATCAATCCAAAGTCATTGGTCTGGTTGTTGATAAGGTTGACAAGATAATGCATGGAATGCAGTTAGGTACTGCAGGCATGCATAATCAGATCAAACAATGGTGTAAGGAAGGATTTCTTTCCTCTCTTATCGGATACCTTTTAGATAATGATTTCCAGGTGTGGCTAACATCCGACCACGGCAATATTGAATGTAATGGAAAAGGACGTCCATCTGAGGGAGTTATAGCTGAAACTCGAGGTGAAAGAGTAAGGGTTTATCCAACTTCTGAACTGAGGGATTCAGTTGCCAAAACATTACCTTTTGCAGTTAAATGGGATCCTATAGGGTTACCTCCCAATTATTTCCCGCTGCTGGCTGAAGGGAGCGATGCATTTGTAAAGGAAGGGGAAGTCATAGTCGGGCATGGTGGAATCTCCATAGAAGAAGTCATCGTACCTATGGTGATATTTGAAAAGAGGATTCATTAATGAGTGAAAGGCACGACACCATTGGTATAAAACAGGTTATTCGCTATGAATGGATGGAGAAAACATCCAGTATGCTTCTTGCAGGAATGGATGAAAAATCGATACGTAAGGAATTGAAAGATTATCTTATAGTCCACAGAGGCAATGGCTCTGAAGAATTGCGTAGTGAGAACACATGTAAGTTTGTTGTCAATATTTTAATGAAAATCTGGGTATCACCTGATCAAGAAATCATGCCCCTTCGTGATTCAGCACTTTCAATGCTGAGCAAGTATCCCTCTCAAGCTCTTGCAATCCACTGGGCTATGATCTCGGCAGCTTATCCATTTTGGTTTAATGTAGCTTTGCATATTGGAAGGTTATTGAATCTCCAAGAAATAGTTACTCACCAGCAGATAATCAACAGGCTTAAAGAGCAGTATGGTGATAGACAAACCGTCAGTAGATACGCAAGATATGTAATTCGCTCTCTTGTAGTATGGGATGTTTTGAAGGATTCGGAGTGTAAGGGATGTTATAAAAGAGCAAAACAGTTCCCTATGCTTGAGAAAGATACATCTGTTTTACTTATCGAATCAATACTATACGCAATGCAGGAAGGAAAATGTTCTTTGAAAATGATAACAAGTTCGCCTGCGCTTTTCCCGTTCCAAGTACCAGTAATAACAGCTGTTTCCATTTTGCAAAAAACAAATCGAATTAACATAATTCATTATGGGGTTGATGAGGATTATTTGGAATTAAAGGAAAAGTAATATTGTACTTTTACTATTATTCTGGCTCGATAACTGTACTTTCATTATGCAAAAAATGATAGGATCTACACAAGTAATTATTCGTTTACAGACTCAATAATTGAAATTATTTCTTCTCGATTATATGACCCCATTCTTGCAACACCCTTTCTTTCCAATAGTTTAATATTAGGCATATCAGAAAACTTTTCTTTAAAGTGCTTGCTTGTAACCAACACAATTGTAGAATTAGAGTTTAAAAGAGAAAACCAATCTATAGTTAATAGATAACTGATAAACTGTATTGGCAAGAGTATAATTACGATATTTGATTCTGTAGTTTTTTCCAGGATTCTTTGACTAAAATCGGTTCTTTTGTCAAGAATCTCAATATCATTAGTACTAGAGATGTTGGAGACATAAGGTATTATAATTTCATCTTCTCCCAAAAGGCCATATCTGCCGGATATTATGTAAAGGGATATATTGTAATTAGACAAATTATCTTTGAAATCACGAACTTCGGTAAACATACCAGCAAACATTGTTCTTGCAGGCCTTAAGTAGTCCTGCAAAATCTCACGATACCTTTTTTCTAATTCAATGTTGTGCTGTGGTAGAGAAAGGTTGTTTTCTTCAAGTAATGCTTTTATCTCTTTATCTTTACCAATATCTCTTCCCCTGCCGAGTGAATTCTTCCACTTTTTAATTTCTGGTAATTTTATTCCTGATTCTTCCGTGAAAACAGTTACTCGCATCGATTTTTAATTAGATTAAGATAATATAAAGTTGTTGTTGAATTATACTGTATCCTGTCTACATTAAAAATAAGGTTCTCTTCAACATCGTGTGGGTGATTTCAATACCAATACATTAATAATCTTTTTTAGGAGAACAATTCTCTGTATGCCAAATGCCTGTTGACGTTTAGAATCGAAATCATGTGAAATTACTGATCCTGGCAGCCAAGATATGGTCAGTAAATCAGAATACTATTTTATTCCAAATCCCATACGAATTTACCCACTCAATATTGTGGAGATCCATTATAGTTATTAACCGTTCGTTTGAAACTTATGGTATGTACATCACAATCTGTTGAATGCGATTTTTGCATTCATAAGTTACAAACAATGAGTGTTTAACTATAATCTGTACTTCTAAAGTGAGAGTTGTTTGTTAAAACTTTAGGGATATTACCTGGAAGTAATATGGTTTTGGAAATCGGTAGTAATAACAAACGTGATAAGAACTACATCAACTTCATAGAGCCCATAGACATAATTGGCCTTTGTTCTTCAAAATGCAAGATGATTCCAACTTCCTCCAAGACGAATATCAACTAATCATATGCTATAATCCATTATTTTCGGATAAAGATAATACATCAGATACATACAATGGATCTCTGTTTGTAAATTTTAATTATAAATGGCTGCTCAGCATGAGAACAATATCAGCTTTGTTGATAAAATACATGAGAGACATGAACAGGTGCCTTAAAAAGCAAGACCGAATAATGGACCTGTAACATTGACCGTGCCCCTACCTTTAACGGCCACCAGGAACGCGACAGAAAAGCATAGGGACAAGTAAAGATGAAGTTGATAGGTTTGTGGGTCGAAGGCAGAAGTCTTCACCAAAGACATTCTATAAAGTATTTTGAAGATTGCCTGAACCTCATATTAAATTAGCTTAGCCGGAGAACTCCGATTTTAGTCACAAAGCACTAATGTCAGTGCAAACTAAAGTTTGTTGCACGAATTTCCCACCCCTTTTACGGTTGTATTGGACCAGTTCTTTGTTGTGCAATATTAAGGTCTGATAGTTCAATTGTTTGTAAAAACAGATCAGAGAACATTTTAAAGACCAGTAGAGGAAGCAATCAAGGTCTGAAATTTTATTCCACCAATGACATATAACCAAAGGTTTGATGAAATACTCATTCCTCATTTATCCCCGGATGAAAGATAACCATCCAATGTCAGCAGCAAAACATTTTCTTTTTCGGCGATCTCATACATCCTTTTTGTGAAACCCGACCTGCTGATAAGGGCAAAATGCTCGTTCCTCTCCAAGAACCATTTTACATGGCTGGCTTTCTCCTTGAGGCTGAAGTAAACATCAGCATCTGTTTTCTGCTTCTGCCATTTGCATTCGCAGAAAAGGATGTTCTTTGAATCCTGATCAAGGACAACTATGTCTATCTCATAGTCATTTTTCCCTTTTGGCATATTCGGGATCTTACCCCACTGTCTGCCTATAGATCTGAACCTGAAGGGAAGCTTACCCTGCAGGTTGAGATACATAAGCATTTCTTTCCCCACCTGCTCAAAAGTCTCTCCCAGATAACGGTCATAGCTCTTATCGAGGTCTTCTCTAACAGATGATACATCACCTGTCTCAATGGAATCCCTGTGAACCAGTACATACCGGAACCAGAAGCGTAAGAAAGGATCATCTATTGAATAAATGGTCTTTCGGGTAGACAACTTCTCTGCCACCGGGTGTTCTTTCCTCAAAAACCCAAGCTTTATGAGCGTATCAAGATAATAAGACAGGTCCTTGGTTTCCAAAAACGCTCCTGCAGCAATTTCTCCTGCCCTTGTTGCGCCTTTGGAAATGGAATACAGGATATTCATGTAGGTAGCAGGCTCCCTTAGTTCCTCACGAAGGAGGAAGTCACCTTCAGCATAGAGCACAGCTTCTTTGGAAAATATTGAATGCTCCACATTCTCGTAAAAGCTTTTATCCGGGTCAAAGAACCTGAGATAAAATGGAATACCACCTGTTGCTCCATATACCTGCATAAGCTCATCGGCTTCAAATCCCGGAAAAAAACCCTGCATATGCTGTAAAAGCAGAGGCATGACCTGCATCTGGCCAGTTCTCCTGCCATACAACGGGCTGGAATGAGCAAGTGTGGTCTTTTCCATCATAGAAATAGAAGAACCACAGAGGATCAGGTGGAATGGTCCGTCTTTTAGAATTTCATCAACTATGAGCTGGAACACCGATGGTATGGATTCATCTACCTGTGCCAGATAAGAAAACTCATCGATCACTATGACAAGCTTTTCATCTTTTTTCCACTGCTTTCGGATGTATTCAAACACCTCATCAAAAGTGTCAGCAGCAGGCTCAACATTATCGAACAGGCTTGAAGCTCTCTTCCTGAACCTGAGAGCATTGGACTGCGTACCCCTCATATCTGCCAAGAAATAGATATGTGGCTTGTTTTGTACGAAATGTTGGATCAGTTCTGTCTTTCCAACCCGCCGACGACCATAGATCACCGTGAAAGAGAAATTTCCAGAACTGTATTCCTTGTTCAAATATTCGAGCTCTTGAGTTCGATTAATAAAATTACGGAACATATTAATTATGATTTAGTTTAGTATTATTTATAGGTTCTGGAAATGTAAGGATCTGGTTTTTGCATAATAAAAGTTCTTTTCAATGCTTTTGTAGTCTCTGTACTTGCTTTTCTCTGAAACTACAGAAACTCTGCTCATATCTGGAGAATTGCGCAACTATAAGCCTTTTGGAGCTCTTGGACTTTTGTTTGTGGATATTGGCTACATGTTTTGAAATAGCATCATGGTAATGCAAATTATAATCCTGACATCAGAAAAATGGATAAATGCAGGAATCTGAAACTTGTTTCTTACTAAACACTCCTGCTTTTCCCCTCATAGTTGCTCTGGTGCCAGGTTAGCAGGTAAATAGTTGTTGGTTTCTCGAAATTGGCCCTTAAAAAACTCTTATTCATTCGTTCTTTACGAATTTGACCATCGATTTTAGGTTAAATGGATAGTGGTTTACTAAAATTTGATACTTATCCTTACCTTGATTGCACAAATAAAGAGCAATTATTGTTTAGTTTATCGAAAAGCGGTATAAAACACTAAAATTACATCAATTCTTGGCTTTTTTGAACCTTTTCCTTTTTAGTTTTAATAATTTAAACTCATAATACTGTCCCATCATCCGCTCAAATTCCTATACATCCCTTGTCGGGTCGTCCTTGCCTGTAGGCAAGTCCTTGCATAGGACACTAAGTATAATCAAAAATATCAGTTGCCTCAATTGACTATTGTATCGTAAAATTAGAGGATGAGTTGAAAACACCAAGATTTCAGATAAGAAGCTTAACTGTCCATTGTACTTGATTCATTACAGTTCATTAAATAGTGGGGACATGTATAGCCGCTATAAATGAGTTTACCAACACAGAGGTATGTTGATAGTGGCTATCCAGGACCAACGGACAATAATCAACGTTAATTAAAGGGATAGCAAATACTAGAACTACATAGATCAAGGGCTTATTTGGCTCTTCTCCATCTGAGTTTTAGTAATTTTATCACATCACACTGTTCCATTATCCACTCACACACCTATAGCATCCCTTGCCAGGTCGGCTTGCCAGAGGCAAGCCTTTGCATAGGCCACAGAGTAGTAAAAAAACCCCGACCGATGTTTTTTCGGTGTGGGGTAACTAAAAAGTCTACATGCTTTGGCACTAAGATTGCTTATGAAGCGAGAGTTGTTTGTTAAAACTTATGGGGATATTACATCGAAGTAATATGGTTTTGGAAATCGAGAGTAATAACAAACGTGATAAGAACTACATCAACTGCATAGAGCCCATAGACATAATTGGTCTTTGTTCTTCAAAATGCAAGATGATCCAAACTTCCTCCGAGACGAATATCACCTATCTATATGCTATGATTCACTATTCTCGAACGGAGATAATATATCAGATACATGTAATGAATTTCTGTTTGTCGAGTTTGATCATAAGTGGCTGCTCAGCATGAGAACAATATCAGCTTTGTTGATAAAATACATGAGATACATGAATAGATACCTTAAAAAGCAAGATCGAAAAATGAACCTTTAACATTGACTATGTGCCTACCTTTAACGGCCGTCTGCAACTCGACAGAGAAGGATAGGGCCAAGGAAAGCATGAAGTTGATAGGCTTGGTGGGTTGAAGGCAGAAGTCTTTACCAAAGACTTCTTATAAAGTTTTTCAGAGATTGCGGAGGTTGCATGTTGAATTGGCTTGGCCGGAGAAGTACTATTTTAGTCACAAAGCAATGATACTGGTGCAGACCTAAGTTTGTTGCTCAAATTTTCATCTAATCTTATGGTTTTATGGAATCAGTGTCCTGTTGCACAATATTCACTCAATATAGTGCAGTTGTTTGTAAAAAAGAGATCTGAAACATTTTAAAAACCTGGGTTGAAGTTCAGTTTACATAATGTGATCAGCAACCGATTCGAATCATCAGTTAGTAGAGATCTTTTGTGTATCAAATCGTCTTCAATGAATTGCCGGCGGGTGAAGCTTTGTGCTGATAATTGTAGAATAATGAGATCACTGCGCAATCAAAATCAAAAGAGCGTTATAGGTAAAAAATTAAGTACAAAAATCACATTATCTAAATATAAGCATTTTCGATATAAGGAGATTACTTGATGAAATTAGCGGCCAGATTAGAAGGTTGGTACGATCGGGCTGGTGGGCTTTACATAAGCCTTCAAGAATAATTGGAAGTCAAATGTAACATGCTCATTTCAAATTAGTTACAGTTGTAATATGCCAACAACAAAGACCAGCAAGATGATGAAAATGCTTAAACCACCTGAAAACAGATAATAGGATATATAACCGACCGGAGTAGGAACACATGTCATCAGGACCTTATCACGATCCTTCCATAGAGACCATGGAGAGAGGAGAACTGGATACATTGATAGATGAGCGTATTCGATACACTGTGAAATACGCCGTCAATAAGTCCTCATTTTATAGAAAATGGTTCAAAGAACACGGTATTTTACCT
>NZ_JBFXHJ010000105.1:0-7757 GCF_050177135.1 Methanomethylovorans sp. | reverse complement strand
AGTGCGGCAAGACACATGACAGCTATCTCTCCTAATGTATCATATCCTCTGAAGTCCACGATTATCACATTGACAATATTGTGACCGCCTGCAAGAGGTAATGCATTTTCTATGAAATAGTATGAAAGTGATTCAAAGGGAGGTATGATCCCTTGATTTGCACTTACTAATAATATGAATACCACAGAAGCTACGGATATTGCTACCAGAGCATCTCTCATGAACAGAGAAGGAGTTATATGCTCTTTAAAGGTCTGGGGTATCTTGACAATAGCAAGCACGAAGATGATGGTAGTAAGGGTTTCCACAAGTACCTGAGTAAGTGCAAGGTCCGGGGCTGACAGGTATATGAAAAGTAAGCTTACCAGGTACCCAAGAGCTGAGAGAGATATCACTGCCGGCAGATATTTTGGCAACACTGCTGCTCCCACAGCAGCCACTATCATGAAGAAGAAAACCAGAAACTCATATGGCTCCACATTAAAGTTCAGAGTTGGTATAAAACCTGCTGAAAGCTTCAGGAAAGGTATAGCGAATAATATGATCATCAAAACAAGAAGTGCAAGCACATAGCCTTTTACCGGACCAGGCTGCATGAAAGATGAGAATCTTTTCAGAGTGCCTTTTGCGTTGTTCACAAGACCGTCATATACGTAATTGACACTGATCATCGGGAACTTACGGTTGAAACTGTTCTGCCATTCGGCTATAGAGTCATACTTTGTGTAGACTGCAATGCCCAGCAGGAAGGTTACAAGGGTCATTGCAAGGGAACCTGTCAGTCCATGCCAGAGCTTTACATGAAGGTGCTGGGCTTCCATCATTATTGAGGAAGCTGTAGGTTCGACGAGATTTTGCACAGCTATGGAGGGCACAAGTCCGAACAGTATGATCAGTCCGGCAAGGAAAGCTGCAGGTATGATCATAACGAAAGAAGGATCGTGGATATGGGAAGGTAACCCTTTCTCGGGGCGCTTGCCCAGGAAAATGGCAGCGATGAACTTAATGGAATAGGCAAATGTGAACACACCACCTGCCACCGCCAGTGCCGGAATGATGAACGTAAAAGGACTTCCCAGTGCGTGTCCCATCTCAATGGAAGATTCGTAGAACATTTCCTTGCTCAAAAAACCATTTAGCGGGGGCACTCCGGCCATGGAAAGAGCCCCAATCGTTGCAATAATGAATGTGATGGGCATTTCATGTCGTAAACCACCTAGCCGCGTAATATCACGGGTAGCAGCTTCATGTGCGACGATACCGGCCACAAGGAAAAGACATGCTTTGAACGTTGCATGATTAAACAGGTGGAAGGTTGCTGCAGCAACTCCAATTCCTGGTTCCTGATATGTAGTATAGCCGTACATCGTCATTATGTATGCCAGCTGACTGATCGTCGAGTACGCAAGCAGGGCTTTTATATCGATCTGCCTGAAAGCCAGGAAACCTGCAACCAGCATTGTGATAATCCCGGTTCCGCTGACCAGTATGAACCAGGCTTCTGTGCCCGAGAATATGGGATGGACCCTGGCAACGAGGTATATTCCAGCTTTCACCATGGTGGCTGAGTGCAGGAATGCACTGACCGGAGTGGGTGCTTCCATTGCGTTCGGAAGCCATATATAGAAAGGACCCTGGGCGGATTTTGATGCCGCTCCGATAAATATCAAAATAAGGGCTGCCAGGAACAATTCATGTCCTTGCACCATTGATATCAGTGTTTCATTATGCAGGATGGCGGGTATATCGAAAGTGCCAGTTATAGAACGCAACACGATGAAACCTGCAAGCATGAAAAGTCCGCCTGCTGCTGTCACCAGCAGAGATTTAGTGGCACCATAAACCGATTCAGGCTTGTTCCTCCAGTAACCGATAAGCATGAAAGAAGTGATACTGGTGAGTTCCCAGAAAATAAAGAGCATTATTGTATTGGCAGCGAATACCATTCCCAGCATGGAGCCCATGAACAGGAGAAGCCATTGGTAATACCTGGGCAGATCTTCCTTATGGCCCATGTATGCATTCGAATAAGACATAATTATTATGCCGATGCCTGTTATAATGAGACCGAAAAGAATGCTCAGGCCATCCACATATATGCTGTATTCAATACCCATTGAGGGAATCCACTCCACAGATGCCTGGAAGTGTTCACCATGTATTACAAGAGGAACGAAACTGATAACCAGCAGAAAACTTATGAAAGCGATGAGTGAAGCAAACCAGCCAACTCTGTGTTTTATCAACTTCTCTACTGCTGGCACGGCAAGAGCCAGTAAGAATGGTAGGAAGACAGCTAAGGTTATTGATATGAATGGGTCCATGCCTACCCCCATTATTTTACCCATATATAATTGTTTTTAATGATGGATTTGGACTATATATACCAAAAGAATTTCTACTAGTTACATACTGGGAAAACGATGTATATTAATTATTAAATACTTGTAAAAGTAGAATGGACCATGATACAAAAGAAACGATCTATTCGATATGCACCAGCACTGTCTTATCAGAGTTGAATATCTTTAGGACAACTTCCAGTACTCCATTGCGGTAAGTTGCCGTTGCACTTTCAGGATCAACTTTTGATGAGAGTGGTATTTGTTCTGAGTACTTACATCCGCCGTGAGATGCCTTAAGATCAAGGGAACTGTCTGTGGCTTTGAGAATGATCTCACCCGTGGATATTCCCGGAATTTCGGCAGTAACATATATTTTTTCATCCGTTTCTACTATATCTATCAAAGGCTTGCGTTTCCGGACAAAGGAATTCTTTTCTTCAAATACCTCTGTTCCAGATTCGACAGGTAAGCCGCCGAACTCTCTTATCAAGGTTTCACCCTCTGAATGACCTATGACAGAAAAACCGTAGACAAGAGGTCCCGGCATCTTGTTAAAGCTTGGCCCCAGATTTTCTATCATTTTTTCTACCAGATCCTCTATATGAACAAAATAACCTGGACCAAAGATCTCTTCGAAGGAGCCTTTATATTTTACTTTATCCTTTTTTTTCCTCTTATCCGCCATAACATAACACCAGGTTTGAAAAGTCCTAGAACACGTTACTATATAAGTATAACCTCTGGACTTGTATGATTTTCAATATCTTCTGACATTATCAATCAATGATGATAGCGTAAAAGTATTATTGTTAAGAACATAATATATAGAGATAAATAAGATTGATATCATACTAAGCCAGCAGTTAAAGAAGGAAAGGAATACATAAAATGTCCAGAGATCTATCACAAAAAGATATTGATCTATTAAAGCAGGTAGCTCCTGAGTGTAAAGGCCTGGATTGTGCAGGTTCAGGTGCTCCATACAGATCTATCCTTCCGCCTCTTGCCAATCATTTTGCCACCGATGAAAATGATTTCAGGAAAAGGCTGGAAAAACTTGGTACGGAAGACTTGCAGTATTTGCTGTCACTTACACAGAATGGAAGTGAGAGCCTTAACTGTGTGCCTCCCCGATACCTGCAGGTATTCATTGATCTGGTTAATGAACGTTTAAAGTTATCATTAACAAAAGAATCGTTTTTTAATTTTATGAAGGAATGTTAACACATTAACCTTGTCAATAACATCAATTTCTATATTAGGTATTTGATGTGAAAGATCAAGGTTTGGAGATATACATCCATATCAAAGTTACATGACAGCTGACTTATGAGTTAATTTGTACAACATCATATTTGATACAACATTAATATTGTTTTCATGATATTGTTTAAAAAACAAATAGCAGGAGTCCTGAAAAAGAACTCCTTTCCATCTTTGTGATATCAGGCTTTTGCCTGTACTTCCTTGGCAAATGCCTTCGCTTTCTTTACTCTGGACTCATCAGGCTGTCCTTTTGTTGATGGTCCCATCTCACCAAATGCTTTCATCTGCGGATCATCGGCCTTTAACAGCATGTCAATTACAGGCTGGGCAAGCTCACCCTGGCAATCAAATGCACCGAGGATCTTTGCGCCAGCTGCGGCCTGCTCGTAGGAACCGGTCCACGAATGGATGGCTTCGAATCCTTCAGGAACAGCATGTGTCATGAATATTGCAATTTTTTTGCCTTTAGTACTAGCTGATAAAAAATTCTTTACCACTGGCGGAATATCGAACTGCATTATAGGGAAGCCGATGAAAGCAAGATCATATCCTTCAAGGTCCTTGACCTCAGATATGGGCTTGATCGCCTTTTCCCCTTCAAGTTCGCCATAAATGGCTTCCGCTATTTTCTTTGTGTTTCCTGTCTGGCTCATATATGTAACAAGTGTTTTCATATTGCATCTCCCCTATTTTGATTAATTAATAAGTATCCGCTTGACATACATATAAGTTTCGTAAAATATGCGTTATTTGTATGAAAATGTAGCAAAAAGGAAAGAAATACAATGTTTTGAAGCTGGCTTTGACATCTACTTTCCATGTAAAAGGATCACATTTCATAAGAACTATAACTTCAATAATTCAATTTGTTCCACTTGCATTGTTACAATACACTTCTTTCCCAGATATTCGGCTCCCCAGTCCAGCAATGTTTTTAAGACCGGCAGAACGGTTCTTCCAAAATCTGTTATTGAATATTCGACCTTTGGCGGGATCTCCGGGTACATTTTTCTTGCCACCAGCCCATCAGCTTCAAGTTCTCTCAGCTGTTTTGTGAGCATCTTTGGAGATACCTCAGGAATGAGCTGCTGGATCTTATTATACCGTAAAGTATCATTGGCCAGCAGGCACAGTATCATGGGTTTCCATTTGCCTCCGATGACGTTCAAGGTTGCCTCGATGGGACAATTACAATGGTTTAGAGTGCAATGATCACTTTCTATGTTTTGCATTATATCACATGGGTAAGTTACTATCCTGAATGATTGTATGGTATATAAATATAGTTAATCTAAATAGAATAGAAGATTACCCTTGATGGGTAGCCCATTTCAATATGATCCAGAGGCGAACATATGAAGGCAATAGGTATTATCGGAAGCCCGCGCATGAATGGAAATACAGCAACGCTTGTCAAACAGACCCTTGAATCAGCAGCAGAGGCAGGGGCCGAAACAGAGATATTCTATCTTAATGAACTGGAGTTCAAAGGTTGTCAGGGATGTGGCTATTGTAAGATACATGATAAATGCAAATTACAGGATGACCTGACCAGGGTCCTGAACTCGATCATAAAAGCAGATGCCATTGTACTGGGCTCCCCCATATATTTCAGCCAGTTCACAGGCCAGATGCGCCTGTTCCTGGACAGATGCTATTCCCTCATCAATCCGGATTTCTCTCCCCGTGTGGCACCCGGGAAAAAAGCTGTACTCGTTGGTTCACATGGTGCACCTGACGCTGGTATTTATGCAGCGGTATTCAATGAGTTTGCAGGGAACATCAAGAATTTCATGGGGATAGAGACCATCGATACTATCATAGCTGCAGGGTACAGCGAGCCAGGTTCAGTGAAAAGTAACGCTGAATTGATGGGCAGAGCAAAAGCAGCAGGATCAAAACTGACCAATTGAGACATTTTGGAAATGTTAAAGCAGCGGAGGATCCCGATAAACCCCTGACATCCATGGGTTCGTATAAAAAGTAAATTTTATCCGTAGGGATCAGCAGTTTATCGCAATCCTCCCGGACCCATTTCCCAGGAAGTTGTAATATGGCAGTCAATCATAAACCACCAGTATTCTGTGAAAAGTATTGTATCGTCTGTAAAGGAGCAAGAGCAGGCAATAGTATCTGTAAGGCTATACAGGACCTTGAACTGAAGATATGCGGCAAAAATGGCTGTATCTGGGGTAAGGCAAGGACTAAGTTCTATGGGGTCACACCTGACCAGAAAATACCGGAAAAATACGGAAAGCAATGAGCCATCAAATCTCTACATATACAGAAAAATAAAATCTATATCTGAAATAGCATAAATGTATATTTATGGATCCAGACATTGGAATCATCTTGTACATGATACTGCTTTTATCAGTGGGAATTGTGTTAGCAGGTTTTCTAATAATCCTTATCTAATGAACTACTCTTTCCTGCAAGTCTTCGGCTGTGGAGTAGTCACGGATTTCTTGCATTTAAGTATCTTTTTCCAGAACTGTCAATTTGAATTGTGATACGTCAAATAAACCTTTGTCACTTATCTTTAATTTTGGTATTACCAATAATGCCATGAACGACATTGTCATGAAAGCTGAGTTTAAGTTACATCCTATTTGGCGGATCTTTTCGTTCAGCTTTTCATAGGTTTCAATAACGATACCCGCTTGTTCATCAGAGATCAGTCCGGCTATCGACAGAGGAAGATGATATATATTCACTCCGTCTGACAGAGCCAGACCGCCTCTTGATCCGATAAGTCTGTTAATGACCAAAGCCAAATCCACATCATCCGTTCCTATAGCTATAATGTTATGGGAATCATGGGCAACTGTGGAAGCTATTGCTCCTTTTTTGATGTCGAAACCCTTAATGAACCCTATGGAAGGCACTGGATCTTCCGTATAACGGTTAATTACTGCGATCTTGTTGATCCCGTTCGCAGGATCCGCAAATACCTTTCCATTTTTCTTTGGGAGCCGGTGTTCCAGAATATCTGTGAAAAGGGAGCCATCAAAAGCCTGTATGATCTTAAAATGATCAGCACCCGAGTATACTTCCAGTTGTTCCGGTTTGATCTTTTTGGTTAATTTGAAATTATTGATCGGTTTTGATACAGATGACTGAAACAGCACTGTACCATTTTCAAACACGGGTTTTCCGTCTATATAAGTTGCAACAACATCCATTTTATCCAGGGAATTGACAATTATGAGATCTGCCGGATCTCCTGGCTGTAACATTCCGGCATTGATCTTATAGTGTTTTGATGCATTGAAGGAAGAGACCCGCAATACATCGAAGAGATCGTGACCTGCAGCTACTGCTCTGGACACAAGTCTGTTAATATGCCCCGCCTCAAGATGATCAGGATGACAGTCATCTGTGCAGAACATACATGATTCAGGGTACCTCGCGATAAGAGGATGAAGAGTATCGAAGTTTTGTGCAGCAGAGCCTTCCCTGATCAGTATATGCATACCATTTTCTATTTTGTCCAGGGCTTCTTCCAGCCGGGTACATTCGTGGTCCGTACTTATCCCTGCACGGATGTATTTTTTAAGGTCTTCCCCTCCAAGCTCAGGTGCATGGCCGTCAACCGGTTTACCTGCATCAAAGGCAGCTTTGATCTTAGCATATACCTCAGGATCGTCATTCAATACACCAGGGTAGTTCATCATTTCGCCCAATGCAACTATTTTTGGCTCTTGCATCAGTATTCCTATTTCCTTTGCTGACAAACTATGGCCAGTGTTTTCAAATTCTGTTGCAGGCACACAACTTGGAGCAGTAAAATGTATTTTTACAGGTACGTTTTCTGATTCCCTTATCATGTAAAAGATACCTTCAAGACCACACACATTAGCTATTTCGTGTGGGTCGGATACCGTAGCAACAGTACCATGTCTGACAGCCATTCTGGCAAATTCAGAAGGTTTTAGCATTGAACTTTCGATGTGGACATGAGCATCTATGAATCCGGGGAGTAAATATTTATCAAACTCCTCTTCCGTCCTTTGGACATTTTGGACCTTCCCGTCCTCAATAAAGACGATTGCATTATAAATATCCCGTTGGATAACATCTACCAGTTTTCCTTTGATAGTTTGCATAGAACCTGTTTTGGTTTGAGAGTTTTTATTTATTTTG
>NZ_JBFXHJ010000104.1:0-7785 GCF_050177135.1 Methanomethylovorans sp. | reverse complement strand
TATGAACAGTTCCTGCCTGTGGGCAGCGGCAACAACTATGTAGACGATATCCTCTCCCGGCCTGATAGTGCCTGTACGGTGGTGCATTCTTACGTCCAGCACTCCTTCTCTTTGCATAAGGTCTTGACAGATCTTTTGCATTGCCTCTTCAGCAATC
Organism: Methanomethylovorans sp.; assembly: GCF_050177135.1. NCBI lineage: Archaea > Methanobacteriati > Methanobacteriota > Methanomicrobia > Methanosarcinales > Methanosarcinaceae > Methanomethylovorans > Methanomethylovorans sp. The sequence goes on along the minus strand of NZ_JBFXHJ010000104.1, from coordinate 7,628 downwards.
TTCTCGTATTTCTCAAAATGCAATGCCTTTGTTTCCACACCTTCGGAAAATTGTCTGACGATGCCGGTAAATGTGCCGATGCCACCTGCCTGTTTTATCCGTGGGTCCTGCTTTACCTGTTCGATGAGCAGGCCGAGGGTGATCCAGTCATCCTGCTGCATCACGAGCTCAGCAAGGGTATCAATGTCCCAGTCTCCTCTTGCTGGCAGTCTTGCAACAATATTTTGTACATCGTCGATATTGTCAAGCTCTCCGAGAACGATCTTTGGCAGGCTGCTTTTCTTAGAGCCTTCAACTACAGCGAAATCCATGCCGCTGTCTGCCAGGGCATCAAGAGCTTTGCTGATGGAAGGGTTGCGTCTCACAAGCACAAGTTCGCTATCTGTTATTGCTGCCACAGCCTCGGCTCCTGCATCGAAGTGTTTGCCCGTGTCAGTGTTCTCAGGATTGAACCGATGATGGCACATCTGCTTTACAGTACCGACCTTGCCTTTTCTGGAAAGGTATTCCACAAGTCGTGTGACCAGTGTCGTTTTACCTGTTTTCTTATAACCGACCACGCTGATGACTTTCATGTACAGCCCTATGCAAATCAATGATATAAATAGAACGTAAGGCTGGAAGGTTTTACAGGTAATGGTCTATGACCACTAATAATTATATCATATTTATTTTAAATTAAATAAATATAGAATACTTTATATTGTATCAAGTAATTTTGGAGGTCATGAGCGATTACAGGCTGAGGATGCATGACATTCCTGCTGACGACAGGCCCACTGAGCGCCTGTTGAAATATGGCCCTGAGTCTTTGTCCACTGCCGAGCTTCTGGCTGTGGTCCTCAGGACAGGAACGCAGAAGGAAAATGTGGTAAATATGTGCCAGAGGATCTTTTCCGAGTACAACGTAAAGCAGTTGAGCCAGGCACAGATATCTAAATTGATACAGATCCATGGCATAGGTCCCACTAAAGCTGCCCAGATCGCTGCGGTGTTCGAACTTGCACGCAAGCTGGAGAGGCATGTGGATGAACCCAAGCGTAAGATCCGCTCACCTGCGGATGTATATTCAATGCTGTATCCGGGAATGAGGGAGCAGAAGCGTGAGAAGCTTGTGGTGCTTTACTTGGACACAAAGAACCAGGTGCTCAAGGAGGAAGTTGTTTCCATTGGCAGCCTGAATTCCAGCATCGTGCATCCCAGGGAAGTCTTTAAATCCGCGCTCATGCAGTCATCTGCATCAGTTATTATCTCTCATAACCATCCATCCGGTGATCCGACACCCAGCAAGGAGGATATAGCAATTACCGAAAAGCTCATCGAGGGTGGCAAAATACTGGGCATCGATGTGCTGGACCATGTTATCATAGGGGATGGCAGGTATGTCAGCCTCAAGGACGAAGGTCTTGTCGGTTAAAGGAAAACAAAACCTTTAAGGTATTTACTATCAATTAGGGACTCAGATGAAAGATATAGAACTCAATGACCCTTATACAACTCCATATAGGGGTATATATGCAATATGCGATAAAAACAATGAATACGTTGAGATCGTTGAACATTCAAACTGCTATGGCGGTGCTGCATGGTCAAAATTTCATTATTCGCATTCTCCTCTCATTTTAAAGACAAGGTCCATAGGGAACATGATCAGGTACCTTGCAAAAACAGGCACATGCAAACTCGAACTAAAACCTTCAGTTGCAGCTGCTGGCATAGAATCTATTATTGTGGATAAAGATGAGGTCCATATCACATATGCAGGTCTGGGAGGCGGGGGTGTGGGCGCCACTAAGTGCCGGGCCTTTGCACAGGGTGTTCTGCGCTGCGACTACAGTGAATCCGGGGGAGGGCGTGCAGCAAGGGGTACGGTCATCGTTCCCAGAAGGGAGCGGGTGCTCATAGGGATCGATGATACGGACTCCAAGGAAAAGGGGGCCACATGGACCCTTACTCATAATATCGCAAAAGATCTGGATTGTCCGGATTCTGTCTATCTTTCACATTCCCTTGTCCAGCTTTTCCCGGTTTCTGCAAGAACTCAGAACTGTGTATCCACTGTGCTGGAGTTCGGGTGTGTGGATGCAAGATCGACCAAAGAACTGCTTGAAAGTATTAAGGCAGCGCTTCTGAAATACAGTGTTTCAGATGAGACCGGCATGGTTGTGCTCCGGAATTTCAATGCTCATGAGATATATCCCTATAGCAGGAGATGCCGCACTGGTGAGCTTAGCAGGGAATATGCGGTGCAGTACGCTAACGATAATGGTGTGGAGATATGGATGAACGGCAATGGCGTTATAGGTGCGCTGGCCTCGCTGCCATGGTTCTCAAGGCCGGAAGAATCCGTCAGGATGGACGCTGAGATACATGATGCCTGATGATGCAGCGTTTGATACAAAATACCTCACAGGTATAGAAGCTCTTTTTCTTTCTTTTATTGACAGCAGGGTACGGCTTGTAACCGGAGTGGCTGGTTATCCCGCAACCGCTTTAATGGAACTGCTGCTCAGGCATCAGCTTGAAGGCTACAAAGCTTTCTGGATGACCAATGAAAAGGCAGCCCTCGAAAAAGCTCTGGGTGCATCTGTTACGGGGCAGCGGTCAATGGTGGTCGTAAAACATGTAGGCATGAACGTGCTCAGCGACCCTCTGATGACATCTGTGTATCACACCATCGGAGCAGGTGTTGTGATCATTGCCGGGGACGATGCCGGGGCTAGAGCCTCCCAGAACGAGCAGGATTCCCGTTTTTATGGTAGTCTTGCAGAGGTAGCTCTGTTCGATCCTGCAACACCCCAGGGAGTATATGATGCAGTTATGCATGCTTTCCAGTTATCAGAACAGGCAAAAGTCCCTGTGATCATTAGAATAACAGACAGGCTGCTCGATAGTAAAGGACACGTTATCAGAAGCCGCCAGAATGAAACAACTGCCACTTTCGGTACGGATATCTGGAAACTTACCACTAAAGGGAAGCACCAGCGATTCCACAGGGAATCTATGCCTTTGCTTGAAAAAGCTGTTCAGACAACTTCTTTGAACAGACTTCATCCAGGAAACAGCATGATGGGCATCATTTCTTCAGGATATCTTTCAGTGCTTGTGGACAAAGCGCTCTCAGAAGCAAGGTGGGCAGGTCATGCGCACCTTGCCCTGCAGATGGTGTCTCCTTTTCCTTTTGACATGGTGCGGCAGTTCATCAGTGAATGCGACAAAGTTCTTGTGGTCGAGGAAACCGAGCCTTACATAGAATCCCATGTTGCCGTAACCGGAAAAGTAAAAGGCAAGATGACAGGGCATATTCCGTATGGGCAGGTGGAGGCAGAGCATATTTGCTATGCGCTGGACCATCTGGGCGAGAGCAGGATAGAGAAGTACACTGAAGTGCAGACTATCAGGAGCAGAGGTTCAAGGCCTTTGTGTCAGGACTGCCCTTTCATGCCTCTTTACAAATGCCTGGCGAACATCGATGTCATGGTGGCCGGGGATATGGGCTGTTCCATACGGGCAGCGCCGGAACCGTTGCAAGTCATTGATACGGGTTTTGCCCTCGGCTCAGCTATATCCACGGCATGTGGCTTTAAGGATAAGGGCATTGCGGTCATAGGTGATTTTGCACTTGCTCATTCAGGTATAGTTGGCCTGATCAATGCTGTGGGGTCAGGGGATGATGTTGTAATCGTTATATTACAGAATCGGATTGCTGCCATGACGGGCGGACAGGAGGCTCCAGATCTGATGTCTGTTGTAAAGGCACTGGTATCTGATACCATTGTTCTGGAAATGCCTGTCTATACATCTGATACATCAAATGATGCAGAAGATCGACTGAAAGGGCTGCTTCTATCCAAACTGGGTCAAAAGGGAGTTTCTGTGGTATATCTTCTGGGGAAATGCACAAAACGATGAGCGATCAGTAATGAAGGAGGAGGGTGCCCGATTGTGGTAGGAGGAAGGATTCGGAAAACCCCATATTAAGGCTAGGTTATATTGTAGGCACCCGATCTAATATATCTTAATACAAATATATAAATATACTGTCTCCTTATTTTTAGATGTTTCACTCTTCTATTATTTTCCCTTGTTTGTGATCGGTTCTGCAGCAGTCCAGTATGATTAAATAAGATGGTCCGATATTTGGGCGTATAATTTATTTTTTACATTTAGGTGACCTTTTTGATCGGAATACTTGTCAATGACCGGATAAAAGCAGGTAAACAGGCTGTCAATGAGCTGTACAATGTCGGATACTATGGACGCCCTAAAGGTGATACTTTAGAACTTACGCTCATTGAAGCTGCATATCTGCACTACAAAAAAAAGCTTGAGATCCAGATGGATGACAGATCCCTGTCGTTCAAAGAGTTCTTTACAGAGGCATCAAAAAGACAGCAATATTTTGATCTTAAGTATATTGTCTATAAAGACTTGCGGGAAAGGGGTTTTTATGTCCAGCCTTCTGTGACGGATTTCAGGGTATATCCAAGAGGGGGGCATCCGGGAAAGACTCCTGCAAAGTTCTTTGTCCATGTCATTTCGGAGCGTATCCCCTTGCCTCTCAGGGAGCTGCGCCTGTCTCTGGAAGCTGCGCATAATGTGCATAAAACAATGGTACTTGCCATTGTTGATGAGGAAAGTGATATCACTTTCTACGAAATAGGGAAAGTGGAACCAGCTGGGGACATGAGACCTATTGAGGAGTCGTTAAAGGATATAAGTGGAAGTTCCACTTTCCTTGAAGACCGCGTGGTGGTCTGGGACAGTGATGCTTCACATTCTTTACACGCTGAAGGTTTTTACGGGCAGCCCCTGGATGCGGATCGTCTGCAGCTGTCACTTGTGGAATCAGGCTATCTGCTTAAAAAAGGTGTACTGGAAGTTGCCGATATGTCCGGTACTTCTTCTTTTCTTGCATTCGATGAGTTTGCTGCAAAGGCCTCGGTCATAGAATCGGAATTCATGCTTAAGTACCTGGTGTACGAGAACCTGAGGGATAGGGGTCTTGTCCCGAAGACCGGTTTCAAGTTCGGTAGCCATTTCAGGGTGTATCAGAACTTCAAGTCGGTGGATAAGTTGCCTCACTCGGAGTATCTGGTCCATTCCATAGCAGAGGACTATGAGTTCACGCTTCCGGTGATGTCCAGAGCAGTGCGCCTGGCCAATAGCGTGCGCAAAAGAATGATATATGCCGTACATGATAACGTCCACTGTGACTACATTGATATTGGCAGGATCAAAATGTGACCGATACGCATGTTCGATATTATTGCCGTGGACATTTCTGGAAGACATATGGAAAACGGAGAATACTTCATGGTATGTGTAGCCGTATCGTTCTCTGTGTTTCCTGACCATATAGATAAGACCCATCAGGTGAATATCCGTCAATTCACAAGCATTAATGCTCCTGAGATCACTGATGTGGCAGAAATGGTAGAAAAGACCGCTGAAGGCCTTGACCCCCGGGCTACTATCGTAATGGAAGCGGGGGATATGTTCAACCGGCCGCAGTGGCTGGCAGCAAGCATGTTCTCCAGGGATTTCAAATACCAGGAATCTCTGGGTGAGCGCAGGGCCATCGAGATAGCCCATCATATTTCTGTGGGCGCCAGAAGATTGCTTAAAATGAAGGATGACAAATGTCTTTGATCCGACGCAGAGGATAATTCACATGAAAAAAGTGATCGTTGTACAGAGGGTTGATCCGGGCAGTGATGAGCTCAAGAACAAGAGGCAGCTAGTTGAGCTGAAGGACCTGGCTTATGCTGCCAATTACTCTGTAGTGGGCGAGGTTATTCAGTCCCGTTATCCGGATAAGAAATACCAGCTGGGCAAGGGCAAGGTGCAGGAGCTTGCATTGGCTGTAGAATCCCTTAATGCCGAAAAAGTGATCTTCTGCAATGAACTGAGCAGTATGCAGCTGTACCACATCACAGATATATGCAAATGTGCGGTCATTGATAAGTTCCAGCTTATCCTGGAGATCTTTGCGCTGCGAGCTACCACACGGCGCGCCAAGCTGCAGGTGGAACTGGCAAGACTTGAGTATGAGATCCCCAGGGCAAGGATCATTGTGTCCCATCTCAAAAAAGAAGAAAGGCCAGGATTTATGGGACTGGGAAGCTACGAGGATTCCTACGAGCAGGACATAAAGGGCAGGATAGCCCGCATAAAGGATGAGCTAAGCCATGTACAGAGTCACAATGACTCCCTGCGCAGTTTCAGGCACGCTCATGGTCTATCCCTAGTGGCGCTTGCGGGCTATACTAATGCTGGAAAAAGTACGCTTTTCAATGCTCTGATGGGTGAGGGTGTGGATGTGGCCAATATGCTCTTCACGACCCTCTCTCCGGTCGCCCGCTACATGGATGTCATAGGGCGCAAGGTCGTTCTCACTGATACGGTAGGTTTCATAGAGGAACTGCCCCACTGGCTCATCGATGCCTTCCGTTCGACGCTGAACGAGATATTTTTTGCAGATATCATTTTGCTGGTAGTGGATGCAAGTGAGCCGCTGAACATAATGCACGATAAGCTGCTCACATGTCATGAAACTCTCTGGGAACAGGTACATGGCGCATCCATGATCACGGTAATGAACAAAACAGATCTCATCGGCCATGAAGATCTCAATAGGAAAATGGAAGCTCTTGGGTATCTTGTTCCAAACCCTGTTTTTATATCTGCGAAGACAATGAACGGCCTGGATGAACTGAGGCAGGCGATAAGGGATAAGCTGCCGGTGTGGAAAAGGAAGGAAATATCAATGCCTCTTTCCGAGCATTCAATGTCGGTGCTCTCCTGGCTTTTCAAAGAAGGTGTAGTCCATTCGGTTAAGTATGCTGACAAGATCCTTGTAGATCTGGAAGCAAGGGAAGAGGTGATGAATAAGATACAATCGTTTTCACCTCAGTAAGCAAAATTTGTTACAATCTGTATCTTCTACAGCACATTTGGCGACATGTTTATATAACATAGAGTATGTTAGTAAATATGCGAACGGGTCTCTTCTCAAATGTACCACCAATCCTATCCAACCACCCAATACACAACTCCTTAAACCCGTTCGCTTGCTTCTCTTAATGAAACACCATTTATCTTGTTCTTATAACTTTTGGTCTTATTATCGTAAGCCATACAGACATTTTATAAGGAATAATTTTTAATCTGCTTGTATGAAATTCGACCTGCATGTCCATACACGTTTTTCTAAAGACAGTGATGCAGATATTGACGCGATCATCTTCCATGCCAAAAAGAATGGTCTCGATGGTTTTGCAGTATGCGACCATGATGTTATCGAAGGTGGTCCTTTTTCTGTGCAGCGGGCAGCCGAGCTAGGCTCTGATCTTGTAATAATTCCTGGTGTTGAAATTACCACTTCCGAAGGGCACCTGCTTGTGCTGGGCATAAAGGAAAGTATAGAACCTGGCTTATCACCGGCTGAAACCATACGAAGGGCACGGGCCCAGGATGCGTTGGTAATATTACCCCATCCTTTCAAGATCACATCTCATGGCATAGGATATGTGGAAGGTCTTGATGTGGACGCGGTGGAAGTTCTAAATTCTCGCTGCCTTACGGATGGTCCTAATAACAAGGCGCGTGCCGCAGCAAGTTCTCTG
>NZ_JBFXHJ010000103.1:0-7847 GCF_050177135.1 Methanomethylovorans sp. | reverse complement strand
CCATGAATTCCCCGACGATTTCAAATGCTTCCTCAACGTTCCGGGTCTTGTTCATGCTGATTTTGCCTGACGGGTAGAGGTTTATTATACGATCATAAATTGTGAGTGTAAGTATGCTCTTTTTTCTGACATAGTTCACAACACCAGACGGGTACATCTTTGCAATTACAGGTATAAATTCCCCTATTTCCGAGTCAAGTTCCATGAGAACCATTATTTTGTCCTTAGCTGCAAGGCAGGGCTTTCACCTGTTTGGGGGGGTTAGCCTCCTTTACGAGATCCATCGAGTCGAAGTTCCCTTTTAACTTCATCCATCTCCATAAAGACATCTCATATTTTTACAATTGCAGTATCCTGTTTCAATCTGAATATCTTATACAGTTCAGGGTCGTCTATAACTTCGGCTGCCTCCATATGGTCCTCCTCTTCAAGACCTCTCTCCTTCAAGGATCTTTCATGCACAAAGACACTCCCTTTCACGGAATATAATGTAGGTGTATAATTCCTTTTAATTTGTCAGGGCTTCCCAATCTCCCTTGTCTCTTTTCGAGGAATATAAGGTAGGTGAGTTCCTTAACATTGGGGTACCTAATGGCCCCTGAGATCTGATCAGCCACGGCAGCATAGACACCGTCCTCCATCAGGAAGAGATCAGCATCCAGTGAATTGTTCAGGCAGGTTATGACATAGAGGCCACTGAATGCGTTTTCGCGTCCATAGAGGGCTTCCTTTGCCGAAGCCATGGAAGCCGGTGCATATAATTAGCTGGGACCTGGAGGAGGCTGAGACGTTCCCTAATAACTCGAAGGAGTTCCTCGATGCATTCAACAAGCTCCTGGAGGTAGGCACCCTGAAAGGTGTGAAGGTTGAGGCGCCGGTGATTGGCATGACAAAGAGGGAAATCATTGAAGCCGGCTTTAATCTTGGGTTATCCTTTGGCTTAAGATACTCATGCTACGTCAGAGGCGGGGTTCACTGCGGAGTCTACGAATCCTGCATGAGGAGGAAGAGGGCCTTCGAACTTGCCGGTGTGGAGGACCCCACAGAGTACCTCGGATAATTCAGTTTTTGTATTATCTATTGTTTGTGCTCTCAAAACAAATTGTGCGGACTTCTAGATTGTTTATATGCAGATAAGTAGCGGTGTTAATCGGTGGGTCTAATCTGGCGCATGATTGTGGATAATTCTGGAGACTTAAAATCAGGCCCAACAAATCTTTTCACAGTAAAAGATGAAAATTGTGGATTCAGCAACCTATTAGAGGAGATTACCGTCATGCATTGCATCTTTATTGTCTCATATCATTCATTTCCATAAGACTTGCATTTAATGTCTGTCGCCCTCAAGTAATATGGTGCAGCTGATCCGTGATATGTATATGGGTTTTGTGTATAATTTTATTATCAACTGATTGGTGGTGATTAACTGAAGGGCTTTCATATCCTGTTGCTGGAGGGGTTCTAATCTTCGCGGCGGCTGTTAATTCTGCAGTAACTGCAGACAACTTTACAGTGGATGCTGTTTCCTGCTCATTCAAGTTCTGGGATTTCTCGAAAGATTCTTGTCTTGGTATCCGTTTTATCATCAATTCTAAATTTCACAAGACCCTTCCCGGTTTTCAGTTTCTCAGAGAGTTTTCCTGAAACCCGGGGCCTTTGGAGCAGCTGTGCATGTTATCTCCTGGCCAGGGAGCACAACCACTTCACCTTTACGTGCCCTCATGAGGGGTCTGGTAGTCTGTGTTTTTTAGTATAACCGCATTTTCAGGCATTTCATCTGTGAATTTCACATTCACTGGAGGAATAACTGGAGGTCCAGGATGGACATTATTTCTTTGCTAGCTTCATTGACCATGGATGATATGTTATAAGTAAAAGTTTGCCTTTTATTAAAGAAAATTTTATATATATTAAAGTAAAGATGATTTGAAATAAAATATGATGGGAGGTGAAATTTTTGAGAAGATCGGTTATTCCAGTGATTTTACTCATGACAATCATGCTTGCAGGTGGTGTTTCAGCGGCTGATAACAGCACAAGCACTAACATTACAACAAATTCATCCAACTACACTCTCATGATATTAACAGGAACCACGTCATATACAAAGGGGATAATTGACGCTTACAAAGAATCAAAAAATGAAGGCTATAATTTTACCCTGAGACTCTACACATACAACGATCTACAGAAAAACGACCCTGAAATTGATGCAAGGATAAAATACGACGCAAGAGCAGCTAATGTTATACTGGTACAAATGCTCACAGATCAGCGCCTAAAACAACTGCTCAATGACAGCAATGCACGGATAGTGACAGTAAGCACAGGAAACATCTTCAAGGACGATCCCCGTATAGGTGAAGATAACAGCACCTTAGCTTCCTACTGGAGTCAGGGAGGCAAAGAAAATCTTAAAAGAATAATGCTGAAACTTTTAAGCGAATCAGGCATGGCCCTGAGGCAGGGTGAGAATCTTTCACAGGTTAACATGCCAGGTACCCTTGTAGTACACCCCGATGCCCCAGAGACCTTCACCAGCTGGGATAAGTATTACTCATGGTATGTTCAGAGCGGCCACTACAGGGAAGGAAAACCATGGATCGGTATAGTAACATATAACACTTACTATAAGGGAGAGGATTACGATGTACATTCTGCCATACTCAGAAGCCTTGAAAACAAAGGTTACAATGTTATTCTCGGTTTTGGAAGTGTTTCTCAGCTGGTAAATGAATTTTTCAGAGATGGAAATAAAAGCAGGATAAGTGCCCTGATAGCGCCCATGGCATTCAATCTCCTCTACAATGATCCAGCCAACACAACAAAGATGCTCTCAACTCTGGGTATACCTGTTTTCGCGCCAATTGTTGTACCAGATCTTGAAGCATGGAATTCAAGCATTGATGGGGTATCCTCCATTCTTTATGCATATGTGGCGATGCCTGAACTTGAAGGAAGAATAGAGCCGATAGTCATAGGGGGCGGGATCAGCAGAAAAGACAATGAGACTGGAATCTCTTACTACTGCGATGTTCCATTGCCTGATAGGATAGATAAACTTACCGAGAGAGTTATAAACTGGGTTAAACTTCAGGAACTTCCAAACTCGGAGAAGAAGATAGCCATCCTTTACTACAACATTGGCGGGGGTAAGGATGGTATCAGCGCCAGTTACCTCAACGTGCCAGAGAGTATCTCGAAGATCCTCAGCGCCCTGAAAAATGTAGGATACACCACGGAAACAAAGACAGTAGACGAACTCATAAACATATTCTGGACAGTTGGGAACAATGTAGGATCATGGGCCCCAGGCGAACTTGAAAAAGTCGTGAAAGCAGGCGCGATAACAATACCGGCAGAAAAATACATTGAATGGTTCAGTAAGCTGCCAGCAACGCTCAGAGAAAGTGTTATAGCACAATGGGGTGAGCCACCAGGAAACGTTATGGTCTACAACGGGAGCATAGTGATCCCTGGTGTCATGCTCGGCAACATTTTCCTCGGCCCCCAGCCCATGAGGGGCTTTGGAGAGGCTCAGGTGGATCTTATCCACAATCTCACAATACCCCCAACGCATCAGTACATAGCATTTTACCTCTGGTTACAGAATGAATTCAAGGCTAATGCGGTCATACATCTGGGGACGCACGGGACACTTGAATGGTTACCTGGAAAGTCTGTGGGACTATCCTCTGAGGACTGGCCCGATTTACTCATGGGCAACATACCAGATATATACCCATATATAGTCAACAATCCAGGAGAAGGTACTCAAGCTAAGAGAAGGGGCTACGCAGTGATAATATCACATAACATACCTCCAATGATACCCGGCGGATTATACGGTGACTTGGCGGAACTGGCAGACAAATTAAGCCTTTACAAACAAACAACAGATCTGCAAAGGAAAGAAATCATTACAAGGGAAATAAAGAATCTCATCACAAAACTGGATCTCGATAAGGAATTATCACTCAATTACACAAGCCAGTCCTTTGATGAAATTGTGGACACGGTTGAACACAGACTTGATGAACTTGCCAGCACATTGATACCATACGGACTACATGTTTTCGGGGAACCCCTAAGCAATGATACACTAAATACCATGGTGGAATCAATAATATCATTTGACCCCGAAAACAGGAACAACACAGCTTTCAGAGAGAAGATAAGGGAAGTTCTGGCAGAGGATCATGAAATTTCAGCCCTTCTAGCGGCACTTGAAGGAAGATACATTTTACCAGCAAGGGGTGCGGACCCCATCAGGGTTCCGGATGTCCTTCCAACGGGCACCAACTTCTATTCATTTGACCCCCGCTGTGTACCTGACACCGCAGCATGGGAAATAGGAAAAAAACTTGCCGACGACTTACTCAGTCAGTACTACGATACTACCGGTCACTACCCTGAATCTGTAGGTACAGTATTATGGGCAATCGAGACCATGAACACCTATGGTCAGACAGTGGCAATGGTCTTGAGACTTATCGGAGCTGAACCAATATGGGACAAACAGGGTAGATTCACAGGAATAAAAGTCACACCGCTCTCAGAACTTGGCAGACCAAGAATCGATGTTCTTGTCACAATATCAGGCCTATTCAGGGACACATTCAGCTACACAATCGAAAAACTTGATGATGCCCTAAGGACAGTCATGGCCCTAAATGAATCGCCCACAGATAATTATCTCAGAAAACATTACCTCGAAGAACTATCAAGGTATGGTAATCTCAGTTCAGAAACAGCAAACCTACTTGCAGGTGCAAGGGTATTCGGAGATGCTCCAGGAACATATGGAAACGGTGTAAGTAACCTTGTGGAGAGCACCAGCAAGTGGGATGGACAGCAGGAGCTTATTGATTGCTATTCCAATCACATGTCCTATATCTATGGAAAAAACGTTTATGGACTTAGAAGTTCAGAGGCCTTCCAGAACAAGCTTAAAAACATCGATACAACAATCCAGATAAGATTTGCAATGTATGGCATTTTTGACAACGACGACGTCTACGCGTACCTCGGCGGACTCACAATGGCTGCAAGATCAGTTTCAGGAAAAAATATCAATGTCTACATAGCTGACACCTACTCATCAATAAATCCTAAGGTGGAGACTCTAAGCAATTTTCTCTCCAAAGAACTCAGGACAAGGACCTACAACCCTAAATGGATCGAGGGAATGCTAAATCAAGGATTTTCAGGTGCTCATGAGGTATCCAAGGAAATAGAGTATCTCTTTGGCTGGAGCGCAGTCACCCCTGGTCTTGTCCGGGACTGGATGTGGCAGAAGGTTGCAGAGACTTATGTATTTGATCCCCAGGTAAGCAGCAGATTTAAGAGTCTTCAGCCCTATTCCTATGCCTCAACAGTGGCCTGGCTCCTTGAGGCCAACCGGAGAGGCCTCTGGAGGACAGATTCAGCTACGCTGCAAAGGCTTGCCGATGAGTACATCGCGGCAGTGAATGAGTACGGTGTTGTCTGCTGTCACCATACTTGTGGCAATATCGTGTTTAATCAGTGGCTTGTGAGTGTTTCATCGTTGAATTCTGCGGCTCTCAGAAAGTTTGCAGGGGTAATTGCAGCAGCTACTGGGGCTGAAATAACGGTTCCGGGCACGGGATCTCCTGGACAGCCAGGCATGCCTGGACAGCTAGGAGTTGGATTTTCTGGACGATCAGGCGTGGCTGGACAGTCGGGCGCAGGATCTTCTGGTGTGGGTCCTGGTTATACAGGTAGCCAGGGACGAGCAGGCGGTTCTAGCGGGGCGTCTGGCAGCTCCCCAGGGACTGCTGCAGGCGCAAATCAAGGACCTGGAAGCGGATCATCTGCAGGGAAAACCGGTAAAGTTTTCGAGGTTGCCGCTTCTCCAAGTGGCGGTTCAAGAAGTCAGATGCCATTCTATGCACTAGCAGGGATCATAGCCATAGTAGCGCTCATAGGCATTGGTTACTTCCTCGGAGGGCGCGGAAAACTATAATGGGAGAGGATGATATCCTTCCACAATAAAATGTGCCCTTCCTAAAAACTTTTTTTAATTATTGCGGATGGAGGGTCCTCCCTTCCAGAGGGGGGAGAAAAATAAAAGCCCAAAAGAAACTATTCATGTGGGATATTCGGGTACGTCATTGTCTATGATGTGGGGGGGTCTCTATAAAATGGGGTTTTTCGACATCATGAAAGCAGAGTCAGAAAACCTCCTTCCGTAAAAGAAGAGTAGTTCACGGGATCATAAAAATGAGAAAAAAGTCACCTTTTACATGCTTTCAAGTAAGTGAATAAAGGTTATTTTCATCAATCTACTCGTAGAGGTCAAACTCCCCCCACAAATTTTTGTATATTGGGAATGCAAAAAAAAAAAAAAAATAATATTATCAAGTTAGAGGGAGGTTTTTTGTGAAAAAGTTTTTGCCGATTTTAATATTAGCCATTGTAGCCTTTGGATTTGGTTGCACGGGAACGCAAGAAAAAACATTTTCTGGGGATGGTATAACATTCACATACCCTGAAAGTTGGAAGAATCTATCTGTGAGCGAATTAGAGTCTTATATCCCCACATCAGAATTCGGCTCAGCCAATGTTATAACATATCTTGGAAATGACACAGAAGAATTTGCAGTCGTGGAATTAAAAGCATCAGGCGCCGGTTATGTGAGATCACCAAGTGAATTTATTGGACAAATAAAATCATCCATCCAAGACTCAAAGATCATAAAAACAGATGAAAACATGACAGTAGCCGGCCATAAAGCCGGCATGATCCAATATGCTTATGGGAACAATTATGTCACCATTATACATATAAAAATAGATGAAAATCATGGATACCAAGTATACTATTGGAGTCCCAAAACCGAACAGACCACATTGAACAAAATACTAAAAAGCTTCAAAATATCTTAAATAGCCTACAAACAAAATAAGGGCCATAAATTCTCATCATTATTATTATTTTTTTAACCTTATTTTAAAAGATATCTCACTTATCCAGATGCCATGAGAGGGGGTGTCCTAGTTTGGAAATACCCTATCATGAGCTTGCAAATCGCATGAAAAATTTCAAAGAAAAGTTAAATGGTATAGATCCAAGTTGGGAGATGGCGGTAATATTCACCAAGATAAACCAATACTATTTCACTGGGACGATGCAGGATGGCATGCTAATCATACCAGCTGATGATGAACCAACCTACTGGGTCAGGCGAAGCCACCAACGCGCCCTCAAAGAATCCAAACTCAAAAATATAAGGCCAATGAAAAGCTTCCGAGACGCCGCCAAAGCATACGAAATCCCAAATACAATATACCTTGAAACAGAAAGCTTGCCATTAGCATTCTATGAAAGATTCAAAAAATACTTCCCAATCAAAAAATATAAGACAGCAGACCCAATAATAAAAAGTATAAGAGCTGTGAAGAGCGAATACGAGCTCGAGCTCATGAAAAGATCCGGCAAAAAACACCAGCACATACTCGAAAACATCGTACCCAACATTCTCTACGAGGGTATGAGCGAAGCCGAACTCGGAGCAAAACTCTTCCAGATCATGATAAAAGAAGGTTATCATGGCATCACAAGATTTGGAATGTTCGACACAGAAATGCTACTCGGCCACATAGGATTCGGCGAAACACCACTCCAACCATCCTATTTCAACGGAGCCAGCGGAAACCGTGGACTATCACCAGCAACACCACTACTCGGAAGCCGCCAACGCAAACTAAAAAAAGGCGATCTCGTTTATGTGGACATCGGCTTCGGAATAGAAGGCTATCATACAGACAAGACAATGACATACACCTTCAAAGGAAAAACACCCGAAAATGCGGAGAAAGCCCAC
>NZ_JBFXHJ010000102.1:0-8010 GCF_050177135.1 Methanomethylovorans sp. | reverse complement strand
CTTATGAGACCGAAGACGGACAAGAAGTAGAGGTAACCACAGAGAATGAAGATGACTGGTGTCCTGTAGGTACTTCATGGAAAACATCTAATCCGACAACAGGAGAGGAAGTTTCCATGGTCTATACCGGCACCAGAGAGGTCGATGGCATACAAATGTGTGTGATGGAATATACTTCCTCCAATCCTGATGATGAGGTTGCCAAAGTAGAATACATGTTCTCAGAAGATAGTGAAACATTCAGCTGGAAAAGCTACTATGCGAATGGTACTGTTCAGAGCGAAATGACCATGAAAGATGGTAAAATGACCATGATAGACGAAAAGGGTCAGGTCACTGAATTTAATCAGTAATATTTTTCTTTTTTCTTTTTTTCCGGACATGGTCACATATAAATAGCATAATTACCATGAGTAATAATCATGCACCTTCCCACTCCAGACAGTATCCGGCAGAAAAGGAACGAACTTAGGCTTACTCAAAGTGAACTGGCAAAAAGGGCAGGTGTCAGCCAGCCGCTCATAGCCCGGATCGAAGCAGGTGATGTTGATCCCCGTCTTTCGACTCTAAAACGTATTTTTAACGCATTCGATGAGAGTGAGAACGAAAGCCATGTGGTGGCAAGGAACCTTATGAACACTAATGTTATCTCCATCAGTGCTGAAGAGCCGGTGGATGCTGCCGTTAAGATCATGGAAGAGAATGACATATCGCAGATCCCTGTAGTGGAGAACGGAGTACCTATAGGGAGTATTTCAGAGGAGACCATTGTTCGTTCCATGGCAGAGAAAAAAGCTCTGGAAGTCTCAAAGATGAAGATACGAGATCTCATGGGCGATACTTTTCCCGTTGTTTCGCCCGGGACCCATGTCAAATTGGTTTCTCATCTTCTTGAAACTACACCAGCTGTGATCGTTCTGGAAAGCGGGCAGATCGCGGGTGTTGTTACAAAACATGACCTGATGAAATTATTGCGCGGATGAAGATATCCGCATTCATTATATATAAGGTCTACATTAAACAGGTCAAGTCTTCAATAAATAGAAAAGCATATCTTACAGCAAGATCCTTTTATCCAAGATTTCAGGCGATATATATGAATTTAGAAGATACTTTGCTTATGATGCCGGGACCTGTGCCCGTTGCACCACGGGTTCTCAGAGCGATGTCAAGACCTATGATCAATCACAGGAGTAATGCGTTCTCAGACATGTATGACGACTGCAGGCAGATATTAGCCGAAGTATTCAACACCAAGAACGATATTTTTGTTCTCAGTGGTTCAGGTACTGCAGCTATGGAAGCTGCTGTGGGGTGCATTGCAAACCCTAACGACCGTATCATAGCTCTCGAAAATGGTAAGTTCGGTGAACGGTTCAAGAATATTGCAAAGAGGTATGGGAAGGTAGAGGCTCTTGCATATGAATGGGGTGATTCCGTAGATCTTGGACAGCTGGAAGAGAAGCTGGAAGAGGGAGCGAAGGCAGTCACCCTGGTTCACAATGAAACGTCTACAGGTATCCTCAACCCTGCAAAAGAGGTCGGAAAACTCGCAAAAAAATACGGTGCACTCTTTATCATGGATGGTGTCACCTCTCTGGGCGGCGACCTTGTTAAAGTCGATGAATGGGATGTGGATATCGCTTTGGTCGGATCACAGAAATGCCTGGCAACACCCCCGGGACTATCCGTTGTATCTGTGAGCAAGAAAGCATTCGAAGCCATGGATGACATGGAGCGCATGCCTTATTATCTGGATCTGAAAGCTTACAAGAAAAGCAGTGAGAAAGCCCTGAGGGAGACTCCGTATACTCCTGCCATACCTCTTTTCTATGCGCTGCAGGAAGCCTTGCATATAATAAAAGAAGAGGGCATGGAAGCCAGAATAAAACGTCACTGTACTGAAGCTGCTGCCGTAAGAGCTGCTATGGAGGCAATGGGGATCGAGATGTTGCCAGACCTCAATGAATACAGTAATTATTCTAATACTGTCAGTGCAATGAAGGCACCTGAAGGTGTCACTGGTAATGATATCAAGAAGGATATGCAGGCAAGGGGTATTGTGATCGCGGGCGGTCAGGACAGACTCAGCGGCAAGATCTTCAGGATAGGCAATATGGGCAATGTCCAGCCAAAAGATATCCTGCTTACAGTCGCAGAGCTTGAGATAGTGCTCAAGAAACGTGATGTTGTTTCCAGTGTAGGGCCAGGTATCGAGGCCGCAAGCGACGTACTGGATACGCTCTGAAAGTGATACTTATGGCTACAATAGGCATCGTTGATACCACTTTTGCACGTTTTGATATGGGAGGTGCAGCTATTGATGAGGTGAAGAGGCACGTCTCAGTAAAGATCAAAAGAGTTACCGTGCCGGGTATCAAAGATCTGCCTGTGGCAGCCAAAAGGCTTATAGAGGACAGCAAAGAGCCATGTGATCTTGTTATTGCCCTGGGTATGCCGGGAAAGATGGAAAAGGACAAGATGTGTGCTAACCAGGCCTCTATGGGCCTTATACAGGCGCAGCTCATGACCAACACTCACATCATCGAGGTGTTCGTCCACGAGGACGAGGCAAAGGATGAAAGAGAACTTGCATTTCTCATGGAGCAGAGGTCCAGGGAGCATGCTGTCAATGCGGTTAAGCTGCTGTTCAGACCTGGATCCCTGATCAAGGAAGCAGGAACAGGTCAAAGGCAGGGGTTTGAAGATGTCGGGCCGGCACGTATGTAAAAAAAATAAATTCAAAATATATACATTGTTAAAACACAAGTAAAGGTGAATATCACATGACCATAAATCTTGGATTTGTCATTGCAGAATTCAACAGGGACCTTACCTATCAGATGGAACTGCTGGGTGAAGAACATGCTAAGTTCCTGGGAGCCACAGTAAAGGAAAAAATACTGGTTCCCGGTGTGTACGATATGCCGCTTGCCATAAAGAAGCTTTGTAAGAGGGAAGACATAGATGCCATTGTTACCATTGGTTCTGTCATAGAAGGAGCTACCAAGCACGATGAGATAGTTGTCCAGCATGCTGCAAGGAAGATCACTGATCTTTCCCTGGAATATGAAAAACCGGTCACTCTTGGGATTGCCGGTCCTGGGATGTCAAGACTTGAGGCCCATGAACGTGTAGACTACGCTAAACGTGCCGTTGAAGCTGCTGTTAAATTAGTAAGACGCCTTTGAAAAACATAATTATCCGAGGGCTGCCTATGGTTTCCACAAGACTTACAAGGATGCAGGAATCTGCTACTATCAAAGCTGCCAACAGGGCCAGTGAGATGCTGAAACAGGGAATAGATGTCATTAATTTTAATCTTGGAGAGCCTGATTTCGACACTCCCAAGCATATATGTGATGCTGCTGCCGATGCTATGTACAGGGGGGAAACACATTACACTCCTGCAGCCGGTATCCCTGAACTGAGGGAAGCCATAGCCGAGAAGCTCAGAGTTGAGAATGGCCTGGAAACAAAAGCATCAAATGTGCTTGTTACTCCGGGAGCAAAACAGGCCATATTCTCAATAATGATGTCAGTGCTTGGTGATGGAGAGGAAGCCATCCTTTTTGATCCTGCCTGGGTCTCCTACGAAGCATGTATCCATTTCGCAGGAGCAGAATCGGTATGGGTGCCCACGGACCCGGAGAACGGTTTTGAACCATACGATATTGGTGAATACATCACTGATAAGACAAGGATGATCGTAGTAAACAGCCCATGTAATCCCACGGGCGGCGTATACGATAAAAAGACACTCAGGTCTATTGCCGACCATGCTATTGACCATGATCTGCTTGTGCTTTCCGATGAGATCTATGAAAAGATAATCTATGAAAAAGAGCATATAAGCATTGGTTCTCTGGATGGGATGCAGGACCGCACCATTACTGTTAATGGTTTTTCCAAGGCTTACGCCATGACGGGCTGGAGGCTTGGGTATGTATCTGCTGCACCGGGTATTTTTAAAGATCTTCTTAAGATACAGTCAAATTCAGTGAGCAGCGCCACAACTTTTGTCCAGTTTGGAGGGATTGCTGCATTGGAGGGAACCCAGAAACCTGTAGAAGATATGGTAAAGGAGTTCCATGCTAGAAGGGACATCCTTGTTGATGGTTTGAATTCGATCGGTCTTAGATGTCATAGACCAGATGGTGCTTTTTATGTGTTTGCAGATGTGAGTGAATTCGGGAATGGTGACCAGGTAACGGACCAGCTTCTCAACGATGCCCATGTATCAGTGACCCAGGGTTCATCTTTTGGTCACAGTGGAAACAATTTTATAAGACTGTCCTATGCCACGTCTCAGCAACGCATCCACGAAGGGCTGGAGCGGATCGATGATATTCTTGGCTGATCTTCAGCCACATCTTTCCAATATTTTCTTAACGATCTTTGCGCTGCTGCACAGAGCACAAGGTTCTGCTTTTCCTATTCTTACAATACGGGCGCAGAAGCCTCTTTTGTGCAGTTCGTTCTTAAGTTCGTTCTCATCAAAGTGCTGATCATAACCCAAAGCAATGATATCAGGCTTTATTTCCATTATAGGTGCAAAAATATCTTCTTCACTTCCAAGTATCGCTTTATCCACCATCTTTAGAGCATTGATCATCTCTGCTCTCTGAGCTTCAGGTATCACTGGTTTAGGCTTATGTCTGATCATGGAATCCCTTGCAACAATAACATATAGCTCATCTCCCAATGCCTTGCATTCTTTCAGGTATGTCAGATGCCCTGGATGTAACAGATCAAAAGTCCCGGTTGCTAAGACCCTTATCAATCATATCACCTGGAATTGTATGAGGTAGAGGTACACTACCTTTAATAATCTTATGCAGCAATTCAAATCCCTTTCAACTATATTTTTTAGGGTTAAAATACGACTCTAAAATATTATTCACTAATCAAAATGATTAAGAAGTAGAAGTGGGATAAAACCATGGACCTTTATCCAAACTGCTACAGATCGAAAGGAGCAAAAGATGGATCCACCTGAACCCAAAACCGGGAATGCAGAAGCAACAACTTGCTTTTTGGAAGGTTATTGTTACGGATCTTGGAGAAGACATGCCGGTACTCAAGAAACGTGTTATCTTTGATCGCTTTAGCGGTGCTACCAGTGAGAATACTATGTGTAGGGGATAAGGTTTATCCATTGTAGAGGGGAGCATAGATGATGATATGTATTCCCTGTCCATAATGTGGAAAGCAATAAATGAAATTGATGTATCAATGGAAGTTAATGCATATTAATGCATAATAAGTCTCGACATTAATTACCGTATGTAATATATAGTTGTTCTAACTAATTATGTTCGAATTGCAAAGGTAGGTATCATGGTCAACAAATCTATCCGTGAGATCAATGACAGGATCAAAGATGGAAGCGTCAGTGTAGTGACTGCTGAAGAAATGGTTGGGATCGTGGCAGAGCTTGGCGCAGAAGGAGCTGCTAAGGAAGTAGATGTAGTAACGACAGGTACTTTTGGTGCCATGTGTTCCTCAGGTGTTTTTCTTAACTTCGGCCATTCTGAACCACCTATAAAAATGCAGAAAGTATGGCTTAATGATGTTGAAGCATATACTGGCGTAGCGGCAGTGGATGCCTATATTGGAGCCACACAGGTCTCAGAGACACTTGGAATGGAATACGGTGGGGCTCATGTAATAGAAGATCTTATCAGAGGCAATGCGATTGATGTACACGCTATTTCTCCCGGAACGGATTGTTATCCAAGGAAGATCCTTGATACGACCATTGACATCAATGACCTGAACCAGGCAATTATGCTCAATCCCCGTAATGCATATCAAAAATATAATGCAGCCACTAACAGTACTTCCCAGAAACTGTACACCTATATGGGTTCATTGATGCCCAATTTCGGCAATGTGACATATTCAGGTGCAGGAGTATTATCACCTCTTTCCAATGACCCGGAATACAGGACCATTGGTACAGGCACGCGTATTTTCCTTGGAGGAGCAGAGGGATATATAGTAGGTCAGGGTACTCAACATTCCTCTAAGAGCGGTTTTGGTACATTGATGGTCCAGGGCGATCTTAAAGAAATGGACCCGGAATTCATACGCGCTTCCACTTTCACAGGATATGGCGTATCTCTGTATGTGGGAATGGGGATACCTATACCTGTGCTTGACGAAAAAGTTGCACTGGCCACTGCAGTCTCTGATGCTGATATAATTACCAAGGTTATGGATTACGGGATACCTAGTCGTGACAGGCCTGTTGTCAGCCAGGTAACATATGAAGAGCTGAGGTCTGGTTCTATTGATATCAAAGGACGCGAGGTTGTAACTTCTTCACTTTCAAGTTTCAAGCGTTCCAGGCAGATAGCCGGTATACTGAAAGACTGGATCGCTCATGGAGAGTTCTTCCTATCACAACCTGCAGAGAAATTGCCTTCGGATACTGTTTCCAGGGCAATGAAACAAACAAGGGGAACACCCATGGTAAAAGACATTATGAGCAAGAATGTGATCACTATCCATAAAAACGCAAGTGTGTATGAAGCTGCTAAAAAGGTCATGGATGCTTCTTTCAACCATTTGCCTGTAGTTACAGAAAACAATACTCTGGTGGGCATAGTGACGGCATGGGATATTTCAAAAGCTGTTGCGCAGAATACATTTGACCTTGTGGAGAATATCATGACCAAAAAGGTCATCACTGCTATGGATAGCGAGCAGGTGACCATTGCAGCCAGAAGGCTTGAGCAGCATAGAGTATCGGCAATGCCTGTGGTGGATGACCAAAACCATGTCATAGGCATCATTACCAGCGATGACATCAGTATGCTTTTTTCCAGGAGGAACTGAAATGAAAATAAGGATCATCATAGATCAGGACATTGTTACCAGACCGATATTGGCCGAGGCTATACTGGAGACAGGTATTCCTCTTAACATCGCACAGGCACATTTCGATTCAACGGCAGGCGAGATCATTGCCGATATAAAGGATACTGAATACAGAATTATCAAGAATGCCCTGGTTTCAAGAGGAGCGGAAGTACTTAAACTTGACACTCCCATTAACTGGGACGAGGAAGAATGTGTGGAGTGCGGCGCCTGTATCTCAGTATGCCCGACAAAGGTATTTTCCATGGATATGGAATGGAATCTGAAAGTGGACAATACAAAATGCATCCAGTGCGGCACATGCATAGAAATGTGTCCGCATGATGCGCTTTCCCTGGATGTATGAATCTTAAGGAAAAGATCATCTAAAAGATCAGAAATGAAAGAACATTTCCAGCTTAAAGAAACGATCGTTACTATTGTAGCAGACAATGAGTCATACATATCAATGGCAAAAGAATCGATCCGTCACAATCGTGCGGTTCTGGAGAGGTTCATTGCCTTTGATCCATTTTTCAGGTCAACCCTGGAGCCATATGATTGCCCTGAAAATGCACCGGAAGTTGTGAAAAGAATGATAGTTGCAGGGAACTCCATGGGCATCGGTCCCATGAGCGCTGTTGCAGGTACAATTGCAGCAATGGCAGTGGGATCTATGGTGGATGCAGGAGCTACTTTTGCAATTGTTGATAATGGAGGAGATATCGCACTGATCAACGACAGGCCTGTTATCATAGGTGTCTATGCAGGCACTTCTCCTGTGAAGGACCTGGGTTTCAGGGTGCCAGTTCATGACCATATCACAGGGATCTGTACTTCTTCAGGCACTGTGGGTCCATCCATTAGTTTCGGGATGGCAGATGCCGCTATAGTTTTCTCGGATGATGTTTCTTTGGCCGATGCTGCAGCCACAGCACTGGGGAATGCAACATGCGTAGGAAAAGAGGCAGTGGAAAAGGCCTTTGATGCTGTGAAACATGTTGCTGGTATAAAAGGAGCGGCAGTGATACAGGGAGAATATATAGGGATGTGGGGTTCCATCCCGGAAATGGTCAGAGCCGATATTGACTACGACTGTATCACCAAAGGTTGATCTCACGTCTGAACAGTGGCTAAGTAGACCTC